>CBDTYO010000010.1:0-22098 GCA_965364615.1 uncultured Bacteroidia bacterium | reverse complement strand
ACCGATGAGATGCTGATGGTGGCCCGAAGTTCTTCAGATAGTCTTTCAGCCAGCATCTTGCTCACTTTGGTCTGCACCTGCCTGTTTTGCAAAAACAACAAAGAAAGAACCGGAACTGCCAGAAACAACAGCACCACGATCAATCCTATTTTCGCTAACTTTTTAATACTTTTACCTTTTCCTGAATACCGAACGCTGTAAAAATATAAAAAGTTGTCATGGGCACCGTCATTCTTGGCATAGAATCCTCCTGCGATGATACATCGGCTGCGGTGATCCGGGATCGCCGCCTGCTTTCCAATGTGATTGCGGGTCAGGATGTACACAGGAAGTACGGAGGAGTGGTACCGGAACTGGCATCCAGGGCCCATCAACAAAACATTGTTCCTGTGGTGGATAGTGCCCTGAAGGAGGCAGGTATAACCCGCCAGGAACTTGATGCAGTGGCATTCACCAGGGGCCCGGGCCTGTTGGGCTCCTTGCTGGTGGGAAGTTCTTTCGCCAAAGGCTTTACTGCAGCCCTGGGAATACCCATGATCGAAGTGAATCACCTGCAAGCCCACATCCTGGTTCATTTTATCCAGTCGGAAATTTCTCCGGGCCCATCGCCCCGTTTCCCCTTTCTGTGTCTCCTGGTATCGGGGGGACATACCCAGCTGGTGAGGGTCAGGGATCATCATGGCATGGAAATCATTGGCAGGACCATCGACGATGCAGCCGGTGAGGCCTTTGACAAATGTGCCAAATTGCTGGGACTCCCTTATCCGGGAGGACCCCATGTGGACCGGCTGGCCAGGGATGGGGATCCGCTCAGGTTTTCCTTCAGCAAACCCAGGCTGGAGGGGTTTGATTACTCATTCAGCGGACTGAAAACTTCTTTTCTGTATTTCCTGAGGGACAACCTCAAAAAAGACCCGGATTTCATAGAACGGAACAAAGCAGATCTGGCTGCTTCCCTGCAAAAGACCATCATCGATATTCTGCTGGACAAACTCAGGCAGGCCTCCAGAAAAACCGGCATCCGTCAGATTGCCCTGGCAGGGGGTGTGTCGGCCAATAGTGCATTGCGCCTGGCCATGGAGCAGGAGTCACTGAAGTTCGGCTGGGAGGTGTTTATTCCTCCCCTCAGCTACTCGACGGATAATGCTGCCATGATCGCCATAAGCGGCTATTACCGCTACCTTGGAGGACATTTTTCCTCCGATGATGTGACTCCCCTGGCAAGGATGTATTTCTGATTCAGCAGCAAAAAATATGTGATAAAAATGAAAATGAATTGCACTCCCTTGCCGCAAAATTTAGTATATTGGAGTGCCTTTTAGTTGTGGAATGGATAAACTAGAGTTTCAACCTACCCAGAAAACACCCTACGTTCTGCTGGATCCATCTGGAAAAATTAAATTCAAGGGCAGGTCCATTCCCGAGGATGTTTCACTGTTTTATGAAGATATCCTGGACTGGGTCATCGCCTTTGCATCCTCCCCACCGGCCCATACCGATGTTGATATAGAAATGGAATACCTGAACAGTGGCACTTCCAAATACATGCTACGGCTTCTGAAGAAATTAAAGGAAGTGGATAATGACGGTTATGAGCTGAAAATCAACTGGGTATATGAGGAGGGGGATGACGATATCCTGGAACGCGGAGAGTATTATGCCTCCATTCTGGACCTGGATATCAATTTCATTGAGGTAGAGTAGCCTCAGCGCATCCTCCTGGCTTGAAGAATCACCCCCAGTTTTTTCCAATACGCTTGATGAAAGGTAAAGGAATCCGTATTCTTAATGGCTTCCTGGAAGTTGATGGTGCTGGTACAACTTTGGGGATGTTGTATGGATGGATCAAACAATCCGGGCTTTTCGGGATGAAATTGCACTCCAAATACATGGGGATATTCCTTGTGAGAGATGGCTTCAACGATCCTTTCATCCATGGATCTGGCCGCGACCTGCCATCCTTTGCCCAGTGTCTCGATGGCCTGGTGATGTGAACTGAGTACCAGGGGTGCATTCCGGTTCCTGTAAGCGATTCCCCGGGTCAGAAAATCTTTCTTTTCCAACAAAATATGATGGAAATGGTACGATGTCGGACCTTCACATCCCAGGTTCCGGTGCATCTGGTCTGCGGGAAGGGCCAGGACTTCCTCCGCATTCCACAGGCCATACAATTCTGTGGGGATGTCCTGGATCAGGGTGCCTCCGGTGGCCACATTCATGCTTTGCATGCCCAGACAGATACCGCTTACGAGGTAGTCCGGGTGTTCTTCAAGATAGGGAACCCATGCCGGATCCTGATTTCCGCCCAGAAGGTGAAAGAGGTAGGAGAGTTCCACATAGTGGCGGTAGGGATCCGTGACCGAGGTCAGCAAATGCACCGGTTCACCATAGACCACCGGGGGAATATCGGGCCCGCCCATGAACAGTGCGCCCTGGGATCCTTCGAACAGCTGCCTGAATTGAGCACTGGCCTGGTTGCTGCCAAACAGACTGTCCGGTCCCAGTTCTGCCTGGATGGCCCTCAGGCTGAAGGGAGCTGCAGGCATGGATTGAAGGTAGGCCTCGTCCTCTGTGTAATCATATACTTCTCCAGGGTGGTAGACACCCAGTATATGATATCCCTCAAGCATCAAAAGTCCGCCATCCTCCAGGCCCTGAATCACCTGGATATTATAGGCTGTGGGATGGAACAACAAAAGGGTATCCTGTCCGCTGGACAACAGTCTGCTGCCCAATATCAAGCTTAGGCAAAGGATTCTGATCATTGTTTTCATAAAGACCAAGGCTTCGGTTTAGTTGAGCATGCCACCCAGTTGCTCAATAAAATAATTCATATTGTCACGGGTCTCATCATCCAGGTTTTCGAAACTTACATTCCCGCTGTTGACCTCCTGCAGGAAGCTTGAAGCCAGAATGGCCCTGGAGTAATTATTGTCCTTCAGGTAATCGGAGTTCTTGACAGTGATGCCCTCGCGGACTTTGACCACAAATTTCTTAAAGTCGATGGTGGAGAACAGATCCTCGGTATCCTGAAATTCCTCAAGAAACAGCATTTGCTTCCTGGCCAGGTCAATTTTATTGTCGTATTGTTCCTTCCTCAGTTGTTCATGGACTGCCCTTTCCTCCACATTGCCAAAATTGAGAATGATGTAATCGATGCCCCAGCCTATCAGTATATTGACCATCATGGGGATGCTTTCTGCTCCGGAAGCCGGCAGAAAATAGCATTCCTTCTCAAAGCCGGTGAGTGCCACAATGGCTTTCAGGAAATAGAATGAGGCCAGGTCCTTGACAATGACATTGTTAAAAGATTTTATGATCTCCTGCTGGCTCAGCCGTGCTCCCATGGTGGAATAGATGGGTGACAGGGTATCGGCGGTGGCCGATTTGAGTGCACGGGCACTGTAAACCAGGGTCTCACTTTTCATGTCGTCTTCAATGGCCCTTTGGACAGCCAGGATCCTGTACAATTTGTTCACATCGATCAGGTGCGGACTGTGGGTGGTGTAGATGATCTGGATCTGCTCCTTGATATCATCAAACACCTTCAGCACATCTTCCTGGGCCCTGGCATGCAGGCTCACTCCCGGTTCATCGATCAGCAGCACCTTGTTTCGCTGGCTTTTATCCATGGCAGTGGCTTTCAGCTCCAGGAAAAAGGATAGAAACCACCTGACACCACGGCTTCTTTGCTTGGGATACAGGCGCTCTTGTTCATCCTTGATCCAGAACTCAATGAAGGGCTTTCCACTTTTTTCGGGATGGGTATGATCGTAGTGGGATAATTCAAAGTTGATTTTGATCTTCTGGTTTTTCCCCACATTCTGTCGCCAGAAATCCTGAAAGTTCAGGGTGAGTTCCCCATTCAGGTTTTCTATTTTCTGTTTCAGTATCCTGCTGGAGGGTTGCTGGAAGAAAGAATATTCGAGTCCGGTGATGGTCAGAAAGTTCAGGGCTGCCTTGTAGCCCTCGGCACGCTTATTGGCTTTGATAATATCTTCCAGGTCGATCCGGTTGGGCAGGAGGGAACTGAAATCTTCGAAAAGCTCGAAATCGGGCAGGATCTTGAAAATCTCCTCGGCCAGTTCGGTGGAGCTGTAAAAGGCCTTGCTAGAGTTCAGCTCCTTGTCAGCTGCCTGCAAGGCGTTGTCTGTGGACATTCCCTCGAAGACATATTCCAGGGCCAGAAGCTGGATGCTGTGCTGCTCCTTTAGCTCTGCAATTTCACTTTTCAACCTGTCTATATCCGTTCTGTAAATTTCCTCCCTGATCTCCGCGGCCCTTTGTTCCTTTTCGGTGGGATACATGCCGGTCATCTGAAGGACCTGCTTCAATTGCTCCTGTGCAGAGGCAAGTTCTGCCCTCAATCCTTCCATCTGCTCCCTGATTTCATCCAGCTTGGTGCTTACGCTGTTTTTTTCTTCCAGGGCATCCAATATGTCCTTTTTCTCTTCCTCCTTGGCTTTTTTTTGCTGAAGGGTTTCTTTCAGTTTTTCCAGCATTTCCTCCTCCTGTTCCAGTTCCTTTTTCAACCCGGGTTTTTTATCCCTCACTGAAAATTTTCGAAGGTTCCTTTTCAGCTCATTCATCCTGTTCCGTATGGTCTCTACTTTCTCTTCGGTCCAGGCCACTTCTTCACTCTTTTTTTGCAGGTTTTTGACAGCGGTGGCGATCTCCTGGTGTAAATGTTCCAGGTTTTTGAGCACAGCCATCTCCCTTTTCCTGATCTGATCGGCCCGCTCATTGAATATTTCCTGCAATTCATCCCCCATCTCCATGTGGGAGTCCATGTCATCTTCCCAGATCCTGGAAAGGGAAATAGTTTCCACCGAATGGATCAGTTTCCGGATCTCAGGAATCAGTCTGCGTTTGTCGATGTGGTTTTCCACCGCAGAAAAGCTGAAGCTGAACTTGCAGGATACCTGGGGAAGGGAGAGATCGCTCCTGAGCATATCCTCAATGAGACTGCCATCATGAAATGCCTTCAGTGCCTCAAGAATGGAGGTCTTGCCCGATTCATTCTGGCCAATCAGGCTGGTGATGTTGTCGTGGGCCAGCTGGTGCCATCCTGTATCCACAATGGAACGGAAATTCTGAATCTTAAAAGCAACTAGTTGCATGTTCTCGGCATTTAAATAAACTGTAGTCCCAATACAAGTATGTCATCCACCTGGAAAGTGTCTCCTTTCCAGTCGGTAATCACCCGGTCCAGCTCCTTTTTTTGTTCCTCCAGGGAGCGGTCAGATATATTGATGATCAATTCTCTAAACGGACCATATTTGAATTTCTTGTTTTCTGGTCCGCCAAACTGATCCGGAAATCCATCGGAAAATAGGTATACGGTATCTCCCGGCTTTAGTTGCATGCTGTGGTGGGTAAAAGAGTTTTCTTCAATGGCATCTACTCCCACTGGCATTTTATCAGCTTTGATCTCGGTAAGAACGCGGTTCCTCACATGGAAGAGGGGATTATTGGCACCCGAGTACTGCAGCTCCTTCGTTTTGGGATGAAATACGCACAGCGACATGTCCATGGCATCCTTGTTTTCAAGCTCATGGCCTTTTTGATGCAGTGCTTTCATGACCCTTTCGCGAAGCAGGTTGAGGATGCGGCTGGAGCGGATGGGTCCCCTGATGCTCAGGATCTCATTCAGGAAGGATATTCCCATGATGCTCATCAAAGCCCCAGGGACTCCATGTCCCGTGCAATCACCGGCTGCCACCACGATGTATTCTTCTTTGCGCACACAATAATAGAAATCACCACTGACGATATCCCTGGGCTTGTGCAGGACAAAGAAGTCTTTGAGGGTGTTTTCCATGTATTTCATATCGGGAAGTACGGCCCTCTGGATAAAACTGGCATATTTCAGGCTTGCCATCAGTTCCCTGCGTTGATCCAGCAGTTTCTGCCTTGTGAGTTCTGATTCTTTCACTTTTCCTTGATTCTTAGCCCCATCACCAGGATATCGTCGATCTGACTGATGTCGCCCATCCAGTCGGAAAGCACCTTTTCCATGGCTGCGCCCTGCTCACTAAGTGGAAGGGATTGCAATTCGAGGATTAATTTCTTAAAATTCTTTGACATGAATTTTTTGCCCTTCGGACCACCGAACTGGTCCAGAAAACCATCGGTGAACATATACATATTGAAGCCTTCATTTTCAAAATGGGTGGAGTGGAAGGGGAGTTTCTTTTCGGAAATACCGATGGGCATCTGGTCGGCCCTGATGGTCTGAAGCAGGTGACTCTGGTTGTAAATACTTCCCCGGGGCAGATCCAGAGCTTCTCCTTTGTTCAGTTTGGCGCTCTCACTCCTTTTCAATTCTCTCACAAGGTATATGGGATTGTATGCACCCGAATACTGGAAATCCTGTTTCAGCAGATCTATGCTGACCAGCGACAGGTCCATGCCGTCCTTGGATTCATCCACCAGTTCTCCCGTTTGTTTGAGGGCAACGATCACATGTTCCCTCAGTTCCTCCAGGATCTGATCGGTGCGGGTAATCTCTGATTTGATCACAATCTCGTCCAGGAAGGTCATGCCCAGCATGCTCATAAAGGCTCCGGGTACCCCATGTCCGGTGCAGTCGGCTGCCACCACCACCAACTTGTCGTTCCTCGATCCGATCCAGTAAAAATCACCACTTACTATGTCCCTGGGCTTAAACAGGATGAAGTGTTCAACCTGGTGCTGTTCAAGCAGTTTTTCTGAAGGGAGCAAAGCCCGCTGGATCCGGCTGGCATATTCAATGCTGTCGGTGAGTTCCTCCTTTTGTTTGCGGATCTCTGCGGTTCTCTCCTGGATCACCTCCTCCAGTCTCAGGTTTTCGTTCTTCAACCTTCGGGTGTAGAGCTTGATGATCAAATATACCAGCAAAACCGCCAGCACCATATACAGGACGATGGCGTAAAATTTGGCATACCAGGGCCTCAGAATGGTAAAGGGCCAGCGTGCCGGGATGCTTTCAATTCCATAGACGTTTCTGGCCTTCAGCTCCAGGGCATAGGAGCCATACGGCAAATTGGTGAACTCCTTGAATGGGATCTTGCTCCAGGGCGACCATGCATCTTCGAATCCTGCCAGGCGGTAGGAGAATTCTATCTCCTCTTCCTGCTCGAAGAAGGGAGCGGCCCAGGTGAACCGCATGTTGTTAAGTGCATGGGAAATCTGAGGTTTTTCGCTGACCCGGGGATCCTCACTGTAGGAGCTCCCGTAGTATATGAGTGAATCGTTGCCTATGCTCACACTTCTGATCAGAGCCCGGAAGGCCGCCGAATCCGTTCTGGCAAACCCTTTATCAAATTGATATAATTTGTTGGATTTTCCGAACCACACTTTGTTCCAGGGATCCGTATAAAAAACATCCACCGAAACATTGGCCAGCCTCTGAAAAGCTTTTTCCTCGATAATTTGAAGGCGATCCCCCTTCCAACCTGCGAGCAATTCGGTCCATTGTCCCCGGGCGTTTTCAAAGGAAAACCAGTAATCCCCGTCGCCATCCTGGTGGAAAGCCATGATCCGGTTCCTCCCGGGAGGAAGAATGGAATTATAGACAGTATCCCGGATGATGGTATCCCTGAAATAATCATAGCGGTAGAAGCCATCCCTGGTTCCGAATAGCACCTCATCGCTTTCAGGGTCCAGGAAAACCAGGTTCTTATCATTGGCAGGCAGTCCGCTCGAAACATCAAAGGATTTGGCCATGGGGAGATTGGGATCCTTGATGTCCACCCGGCTCACCGTAAATTCTGTACTGCTCCAGAAGAATTCATGTCTGTCGATGCATTTCCTGAGCATGATCTCCTGTTCACCCAGGTCCTTCACACGCATGAACTCTTCCCAGCGGCCCCTGGAATATTGCAGCCCCACCACCTGGGTCCTGCCCACAAAAAGCCTGTCAGATCTTCTGGGATCCTGCAGGAGAGGCCCTGCATACTCTGCAAGATCACTGGGATCATCGGGAGGATTTGTGACCAGGTCCTCTAGGAAACGGGCGTTCATTTGTTTATCCATCACATAGACCTCTTCATGGGAGGAAGCCAGGAGGAACTCCCTTCCTGCAGCGGGTGTGAAAAGAAGGAGGTCACGAATATAGGCACCCCTGGTGACCGGAACCTGGATAAACTGGGTTCCTGTGGCGCTGGAGGCCAGGTAGTAGAGTCCTCCGAAGGTGGAAATGAACAGTTTTTCGTCGAATACCTGGATATCAGTGATAAAATCTTCAAAACCAGAAGATTCTGTAAACACCCTGAAAGGATTTTCAGGTTCCAGTTTGCTTACCCCCATGAAATTTGCTATCCACAGCTGACCGGAGCCTTCGTTTTTCTCATTGAAATACACAAAGGGCACCTGCTGGTCAATGAGGCCTTCTTTCTCAGAAATGATGGCACTGGCCTGGCCGCTTCTTTCCATGATCACCACTCCTCCTGACAGGGTAGATACCACGAAAGCCTCTCTGAAGGACCGGATATGCGCGATGTTGCTCTCGATCAGGTACTCATTCACTTCCTGGTTGGCAAATGCGCCATCGACCTGGCCCGTGCGGAGGTCATACAGGAAGAGCCCCCTGTAGAAGGTCCCCACCAGGAGACTGCTGTCGCCAAAGGGGACCAGTCCGGTAATGGTCATCTCCCGGAAAAAATCTCCTCCCGGCACATCGACCAGCTGATCTTCCCTAAATCGCATAAGTCCCTCCCCATAATCCGATACATAGAGGATGCCATCTGCCAGGAAGGAATAGAAGGAAAACTCTCCGGTCTCAAGCACGGAAAGCTTTTCAGTGCCGATATCGTATATGAAAATGAAATTGAAGGAGCAGAAGTAAATCCTTCCCTTATGGCTGTAAGCTCTCCAAACGGCTGAGAAGGGATACAGGTCATTATCCAGGCTGTCTGACAACGACCGGTATTGCATTTTGCCGAAGGGATCGGGAGCCAGGAAACCAAAATCTGATACGGCTCCCACATACACCCGGCCATCATCGCCCCGGACCAGGGAACGGGTGGCCGGATCATTGGGGATGGGGATTCTGCGCCACTCCACCCCATCATATTCAAGGATGCCTTTGTCATGGTTCCCCACATAGATGACTCCGCGTGCATCCTGGGTGATGCACCAGTTTTGCTCTCCCCCCAGGGTAAGTTCATGGGGGTAGTTGCTTACCAGAGGAACCCCATGGTTGTTGGGCTGCGCCAAAAGCGCATTCGCCGAAAGCAGAACCAGAAACAGAACAAGCAGCTCAGATCGCTTTGCCATAGGCTGAAATTAAAGCTAAACTAGCGCGGAATCAAATCTTTTTTTCCACGATCAATCTGGCAGGCGTATGTCGAAAATTCCCCCTTTGACAATATAACAGGGCGTTCCGCACTCCTCACCGGCATTGGAGAGTACCATCTTGTCGCCATCGAAGGCCATGATGGTTTGATCTCCTGCCCTGTAAGTGGCCCTCACTGTATAATCCTGGTCAAATGCGGAGAATAGGTAAAATTCTTCCGTGGTCGCAGTATCCTGCCAGTCTATGATTCCGTCCTCGTAGTCCCCCAGGTAAAAGGTAAGCGGGACCGAATCATTTTCAGCATTGATCGTCAACTTGACGATCAGGTCCGCACTGTCCGGCCTGAAACTGTAGCAATCAGCGCAATCCACACTCAGCACCCAGTCTTCCGGCTCACAGGCTGTGAAATGGCCGGCTATCAGCAAAAGCAGGCCCAGGGACAGCAGGGAGGCGATCCGCAAGCGGCAGGGTTTAATACTGTATCTCCTTGTACACATTTTTTGTTTTGCGTTGAATGATGTTCAAATAGAGGGTGATGTTGAACTTCCAGTTTTCCTCCAGCAGGGTGCCAAAGGAATATCTTTCAGGCCCTGCTTTGATTCCTGCCCAGTTACCTTTGAGGTACAATCCCCCGGATAGGGCCATTGAGTATTTGGCCGAAGGGTGCTGACTCAGCCCCCTGTAACGGGGCATGGAAAGCATCCCGTAGATACCTCCGTAAACTCCGTATTCCTTCCCGGATCGGTCATGTATGAGTTTGAAATCCTTTCCGATCCCATGGGTCCAGACCCACCTCGATTCACGGTACTGGTGGATCAGAAGGTCTTCCACCTGCACCTGGACCTTTCTGTATATGGGACGAAAATCCACGCCGGTTTCAATAAAGAATCCACGTTTCCGGTCCACGAGCAAGACCCTGACCTGCATCATGTGTTCGTTGTTCCTGAACGAGTTTCCCCAGGTCAGGCGGTATTCGGAAAAATCAGGCCTGGGGGAAGCCGAGGCTCCATTTTCCTTAAGCATTTTCCCAATCTTGCTTTGTCCCTGCAGCTGGGCCAGGTCATACAGGTTTCGGTTGGGTTGGATGGAGTGGTTCACATTGGCCCCGCTATCCACCAGGATCCTGGCTGCCGAATCTTGTCCGTACCGAATGGCATGGGCCAGGGGGGTATAGCGACTATCGTTCTGGGTTTCCAGCCCCGCATTCCTTTCTACCAGTAAGCGGATCATCTCCAGGTTTCCCTGCTGGGCGGCCACCATCAACGGGGTGTTCCCACGTCTGTCAGGATCATCAGGATTGAGTCCGTTTTGAAGTAGCACATCGGCACATGCCAGGTTCCTGAAATACACGGCCGTCATCAATGCAGTATTTCCGTCTTTGTCCCTGAGGGTGTCGGAAGCTCCGTAGAATAGCAACAGATCGGCCATTTCATAATCATTGAGCGCTGCTGCATAGATCAGGGGACTGCCCTGATATTCGTCGCGGTGGTTGGGATTGGCTCCCTTTTGCAGAAGATAGTGGGCTACCTGAAAATGCCCGTTCAACACGGCTATCAGGAGGGGATTGGTTCCCTCAGGCAGGGCCATCTCCAGGTCGGCCCCGTTGAGCGCCAGAATTTGCACCATGAGTGAGTCGCCCCTTTCAGCAGCGAACATCAATGCAGACATTCCTCCTTCAGCTAAGGCATTGGGATCGGCTCCACGGTTCAGAAGCAGCAATGCCGCCCGATGCTGATTCTGCAGTACCGATTCTACCAGGTTCCAGTCATCTTCTCCCGGCCTGAAGAAAGAGGTGTCCAGCTCCAGATCCACGATCCCTGCAGTTCCTGTTCCGGGCTGGGCTGTCCCCAGGGTATCGCTGCCTCCTCCCACACCGAGGGTATCGGATTCTGTCTGGGCCATGACGCCCATTCCGGCCAGGCTGCAAATCATTAGAACAGTCAGCCAAATCCTTATTATTTTCGATGCTTTTCTCTTAACCACCTGAGCGTTTTACTTGATATCCTTTTTCTTCCAGGAGCTTGAAGATGCGGTCCCTGAAATCACCCTGAATCAGTATGCTTCCCTGGCCCACGGAACCTCCCACGCCGCACTGGGTTTTCAATTCTTTGGCCAGGTTCTTTAAATCTGCCGTCTTTCCTGCAAATCCTTCCACCAGGGTTACTTTTTTTCCTTTCCGGTTTTTTTTATCCAGACTCACATAGAGTTTCTGCTGATGGGGAGGGGCCGTGGGCTGTTCCTCTTCCTCAGAAGATTGGTAATGGTAATCGGGATTGGTGGAATAGACCGTTCCCAAGCGTTTTTTCCAATCGTTATCCATGCCATTTGTCCACTGGTTGTCAGCATAAATATCTGAATTAATTTCATTAATTTGTGGGTCCATCCCAAACCTTTTTCTTATGACCCGCCTCTTTCTTGCCTCCCTGTTGCTTTTGTTGCTTAATGTTTCCTGTTCAGAGCGATCTGCTGATCTCCGCTCCCCCGATGGCCGCATCCACGTAAAGCTGGGTGTAAAAGTGGATCAGCCCTTCAGCTATTCCATCTACAAAGCGGATCAGCTTTTGCTGCCTCCTTCAGAGATCTCCCTTGAATTTCGGGATCAGCCGGCTTTTGGCGGGGATCTGATCATCGAATTCTTGACCGCATCCTCCAACGATGAAAGCTGGGAACCGCTCTGGGGCAAGACCTCCCTGGCCCGGAACCACTACAACGAATATGTGTTCCGGCTCAGCGAGAACAAGCAGGATGCCCGCAGTCTGGACTGGATCATCCGGGTATATGATGATGGGGTGGCCTTTCGCTATGTATTCCCGGCGGGGAGCGGATTCGGACAATTCAGGCTCACCGAGGAGTCCACCTTTTTCACGCTAGATCCCGGCTACAGGGTTTGGGCCACCAATCATGGGCATTACTACACCAGCCAGGAACACAGCTACGATGAAAAGCTGGCGGGGGAGATCGGCCCTGATGAACTCATTGGCTGCCCCTTGCTGGTGGAGGCCGGGGATGGAAGCTGGTTGGTGATTACCGAGGCAGACCTCACCGATTGGGCCGGACTCTATTTCAAGACCCAAGGTGATAGTCCGGGAAGGCTGGTTAGTTCCCTGGCTCCGCTCAAACGCGATCCAGGGGTCAAGGTGGAAGGAAAGGTCCCTGCCCTGTCCCCCTGGCGGGTTATCATGGTGGGGGAAGATTTGGGCGATCTGGTCGAATCGAATTTGCTGGGCAACCTGAACGATCCGGTCGAATATGAGGAGGTGGATTGGATAGAACCCGGCCTGAGTGCATGGGACCGCTGGTGGTCAGGAGATTACGCTCCCGGAGCAGACTTTGAAGTGGGGATGAATACACCCACCATGAAATATTTCGTGGACCTGGCAGATGAGATGGACTGGGAGTATATGATAGTGGACTGGGGCTGGTATGGACAGGTCTTTGTGCAGCAGGACGGGCAACAATTGCCCAATCCACAGGTGGACATCACCAAACCCATTGACGAGGTGGATGTGAAAGAAATCATCCGCTATGCCGGGGAAAGGGATGTCAGGATCATCCTCTGGGTGCTTTCCATGCATCTGGATCAGCAAATGGAGGAGGCACTGGCCACTTATGAGGACTGGGGTGCCGCAGGAATCAAGGTGGATTTCATGGACAGTGACGACCAGGACATGGTCAGGTGGTACCACCAACTGGCCCGCAAAGCGGCCAAGCATCACCTGGTCATCGACTTCCACGGGGCCTACAAGCCCACCGGGGTATCCCGGACCCTGCCCAACCTGATCACCCGGGAAGGGGTATTGGGCAACGAATACACCAAATGGTCCGATCTGGTCACTCCCCGGCATACCGTGGTCCTTCCATATACCAGGGGTCTGCTGGGTGAAATGGATTTTACCCCGGGCGGATTTCATCACATCCACCAGGATGATTTCGTTGCCGTCGGAGGAGATGCACCCAATCCCTATGTGATGGGAACCCGTTGTCACCAGCTGGCCATGCTGGTGGTATATGAAAGTGCCTTCGGGGTCATGTGCGATTCTCCAGATAATTACCGGGGTCAGCCGGGAATAGATTTTCTGAAACTTGTGCCCACCACCTGGGACGAGACCAGGTATATCAGCGGGTACCCCGGGGAAAGCATTGTGATGGCAAGGCGATACGGGACACAATGGTTTGTGGGGGGCATGACCAACGAGGATGCCCGGGACGTGAGCTTCGATCTTGATTTCCTTGGAGACGGATCCCATACACTGACCCTTTGGAAGGATGCTGCCGATGCAGACCTGGATCCGGCCCGCCTGGTCAGAGAGCGGATGGAAGTACATTCAGGCGATCCATTTGCCGTTCACATGGAGAAAGCCGGGGGATTTGTAATGATCCTTGAATAGGATCCTCCCTAGTTGCCCAGTTCCAACTGGTTGCGCACCAGGTTGAAATAGTGCCCCTTCTTGGCTATCAGGGCATTGTGTTTGCCCTCTTCCACTATGTGTCCCTGGTCCAGGACCACGATGTGGTCCGCATTTTTGACCGTACTCAGGCGGTGGGCCACAATCAACACGGTTTTTCCACGGAAAACCAGTTCCAGGTTCTCCATGATCCGCCTTTCGTTGTTGGCATCCAGGGCACTGGTCCCTTCATCCAGGAAGAGGAAAGCCGGATTCTTGTATATTGCCCTGGCGATGAGGATGCGCTGTTCTTCGCCCCCGCTCAGGGTGAGACCCTCCTGACCGATGCGGGTATTGTAGCCCAGGGGCAGCTGATCGATGAAATCATCCATGCAGGCCATGCGTGCCGCATAAAGCAACTGTTCTGTGTTAATGTCCTGCTCCCCCAGGGCAATGTTCCTGGCAATGGTGTCCGAGAAAATGTAACCGTCCTGCATCACCACTCCACATTGTTTCCTCCAAAGGTCGGGCGACATCAACTGGATATTCGTATCACCGGCAATGATATCCCCCTGGGTGGGGGGGTAGAATCCGAGCATGAGTTTCACCAGGGTGGTTTTGCCGCTGCCACTGACGCCCACCAGGGCGGTGACCGTATCTTTTTTCAGGCTCAGAGTGATGTCCTCCAGTACGTTTCGCTGGATGGCTCCCGGATAGGTAAATTCCACCTTGCTGACCGTGAGTTTTTCGATGGTGGGCAGAACCGATACCCCGGTCTCACGTTGGTATTCGTCTTCCGATTCATGGATCTCGCCCAGCCTTTCCAGGCTGATCTTGGCATCCTGGGCCCGGTGGAAAAAAGAGATCATCTGTTCGATGGGGCCGTTGAGTTGCCCAAGTATATAACTGATGGCCAAAAGAGTACCCAGTGTAAGATCTCCGTGAAGCACGGCTACTGCTGCCGTGACATTGATCAGGATATTCTTGGTTTCATTGATAAATACCCCTCCGGCTTCCTGGTACTGATTCAATGAAAGGGACTTCATGTTCACCCTGAATAGCCCTGCCTGTATGTCTTTCCATTCCCACTGGCTGAGCCGCTCGGCATTGTTCAGTTTGATCTCCCTGATGCCGTGAATGATCTGGATGAGCTTGCTCTGGTTCTCGGCCATTTTGGAGAAATACTTCTGATCGAGCAAACGTCTGCGCCTCATGAAAATGTAAATCCACAGAAAATAAAGCAGCGCACCTCCCAGAAATAGGAAGAGGATCTTCAGGCTGTAGATGGCCAGGATAACGGCAAATACCACCAGGTTCACCATGGAAAACAGGATGGTGAGTGAAGAGGTGGTCATGAATGTTTCAATCCTCCGGTGATCGTTGATCCTTTGCAGGATATCACCGGTCAGCTTGGTGTCAAAGAAGCCCACAGGCAGCTTCATGAGCTTCACCAGAAAATCCGATATCAGCGAAATATTGATCCGGGTACTGAGGTGGAGCAGGATCCATCTGCGGATGAAATCTATCCCCATCTGGGAAAGGATCAATACGAACTGAAAAAGGAGCACCAGGTAGATGAAAGGCAGGTCCTGGTTGGTGATTCCGAAATCGACCATGGACTGGAACAAGAAGGGAAGAAGGAACTGAATGATACTTCCCAGCAACAACCCGAGCAGCAGGTGGTATACATAACGTTTGTAAGGGGCCAGGTAGCGCAGGAGGTAGCTGAATCCGGTTTTTTTCACGGGTTCATCCTCCTGGTTCAGGAAGTCCGGTGTGGGCTGCAGCAGCAGGGCGGAACCTTTGTCCTCCCCATCGACACGCGTGCTGATCCACCCTTTCAGGAACTCTTTTTTGCTGTAGACTGTCAGCCCAAAGGCCGGATCGGCCAGGTAGACTTTGTCCTTGCGGATTTTATAGACCACCACGAAGTGGTTTTGCTGCCAGTGCACCACCACAGGCATGGGTGCCTCCTTTTGCAATCGTTCCCAGGTGAGTGAAACACCCATGGTCTGCATCCCGATCTCTTCTGCTGCCCGCGCGATTCCAAGCATACTTACCCCTTCACGGCTGAGGTGGGACTTCTCTCTGAGGGTCTGAAGGGTAAAATGCTTGCCATAATGCCGGGCCACCATTCTCAGGCAGGTGGGGCCGCAATCCATGGCATCAAGTTGCTTGTAGAAAGGAAAAGAGGGCATACATGCTTGCTTATGGCCCTAAATTAAGAATTATTTTAACAAATGCTTTCGCAACTTTTCAGCAGGGGAGAGGTAGGGTCCAGGCACTTCCAGCAGAAGGTCAATCATCCGGAGGGCCTCTTCGCGCCGGTCCGATTTCACCAGGGCCAGGGCCATGTACCAGGCCAGTGCCTGGTCTGTGGGTTGGACAAGCTCCAGATCCAGGTCCAGGACAGGATCAATGGCTTCCGCTTCTCTATTCAGCTCCATGGCAGAAAGAAGGAAATAGAGCATCAGGACCCTGTTATCCGGATCTTCTGTTACCAACGGCTCCAGGCTTTTCATGGCTTCGTCGTACCTGCCATTGCGATAGAATAGAATACCTGCCTCCTGAACTCCCCGGGTATCCTGGAGGTAGGCCAGTAGGACAGGATCCTTTTCGGGGACATAATATTTACGTATAATCTTATGATTATCATAAGGTTGAATGAATATAACCAGCAAGATGGCCATCGTGGCAGCCAGGGCCAGAAGCATGTAACCCAAAGGACGCGAACCTCTGGAGGGGATGGCGGAGGGTGGTGGGTCATGGTCCATCGCTTCCAGGAGTTTTTGGCGAAAGGAAAGCTCGTCCCGTTTCTGCAACTGGTCACGGATGAGCTCATAAGCGGCAGAAACCTCTTCAAACTCCTTTTTTAGCTCAGCATCAGATGCCAGATCCCCTTCGAAATCCTTTTTTTCGCCGGGACCAAGATCATCCGAAAGGTATTTGAGTATGCGATCAACGTAGTTCATTTTTCAGTCTTTTAAACAGGGGGTCATTCACAATCCTTTTCACCAGACTTTTTTTACACCTGTATTTCCGGTCGGCCGTGTGGTGAATATTCTTGTAGTTCATGGCAGTCCGGATATCCTCCACACTGAAGTTGTTGAAATACATGGAGAGGATCTTCTGACAATCATCACTCAGATCCCCGAAGTGTTTGTTAAAAAGATGGTTTAGGTGGTTTTGCAGCAAGGGATCATCTGCGGGTCCGGGATCTTGAACCATCATGGCTTGGCGCCTCAGTTTCTCATTGCGAAGCAGATACTTCTTGCGCTCCTGGATCCACATTTTCTTGCAGATGGCATAGAGATAGGTCCCAAATTTGCAGGTGAGCTCAAGTTGTCCCAACTTGACCTTGTTGTACACCACAATCATGGCTTCCTGGAAGATGTCCCGGGCCTGTTCCCGTGAACCCTGGTTGTGCAGAATATAACCTTCTATGATGGGATAATAGGTATCATATACGTATTGCAGTACCGGTGACTCATGGTTTCTGATCCCCTGGATCAGTGCCTTGTCTGTTGGGAGCCTCATGCTTCAGTGGAACATAAAAAAAGCAGGTGATATAAAATCACCTGCCGGGATAGTAATAGTTTTAGTTAGCAAGTAGAAAAGGAATTTACCTTCTCCCTTTAGCCTGTCTACAAATATATGAGATTTCATTTTCAAGTCCTGCCTGCGAGGATGTTCTTTAACATATACACAGGTATATGCGATAAGGGATGTTCTTATCAGCGTAGTCTTCTGATTATTTTATATTTTTTTTGTAGCCAGGCTCAGAATGGAAGATCGCTCAGGTCCACATTTCCGCCGGAAAGGATCACCCCCACTTTCCGTTTTTTAAACTCGCTGCTGTTCCGGAACATGGCTGCCACTGCTACAGCGCTGGAGGGTTCAATAACAATCTTCATCCGTTCCCAGATGAATTTCATGGCATGGATGATTTCACTTTCCTCCACCCGGATGATCTTGCTCACCAGCTTTTGAATGATGGGAAAGTTTTGATCTCCCAGCTGCGTACGCAAGCCATCTGCAATGGTCTTGGGATTGATGCAGGGCTGGATTTTTCCAGTTTTCAGGCTCAGATAGGCGTCATCGGCTCCGAAAGGTTCTGCACCGATGGTTTCTATGTAATAGTGCAAATGATTCACGGCAAGAGCGGTTCCTGCCAGCAGGCCTCCGCCACCCACCGGGGCAATGACCACATCCAGTTGTTCAGCCTCTTTGGCCAGTTCCATCACCGCAGAGGAGTGCCCCAGAATGACATGCATGTGGTTGGAGGGGTGAATAAAGGTGGCTCCTCTTTTCTTCTGGTGCAATTCTGTGGTGGATTCCCTGCTCTGAAGTGTGGGGCCGCACTCAATGATCTGGGCCCCATAGCCTGCCACTGCATCTTTTTTCACCGATGGAGCGTTGGAGGGCATTACGATGTAGGCTTTGGTGTCCAGGGCATTGGCTGCCAGGGCAAGGGCTGCGGCAAAATTGCCGGAAGAGTGGGTAATGACCCCTCTGGCCCGTTCGTCTTCCGTCAACTGGGAAATGGCATTGATGGCACCCCTGATTTTGAAGGATCCTCCTCTCTGGAAATTCTCACATTTGAAATAGACCGTGGCATTCAACATCTGGTCGATGGTCGAACAGGTAAGCACCGGAGTATTATGTGCATGCGGGCCGATCCTTTTGGCAGCCGCTTTCACCTCCTTCAAATCTGGTATCATACAAGATGGTTTTAACCTGGGTTTCGCAATTCCTATAAATATATGGTACTTTCAGGTAAAAGCAAAGCCCTATCTGCCGAAACGGTATCGGATGCAAATACCAAAGTCCAGAAAATCAGTAGCTAAGGTGCGGTATACGTTGAGCATGGGTCTCCAGTCAAGGCCAAAGTTAAGCGGCACGTCCCGGATGGTATACTCCATGCCGGCCACAGCCAGCACCCCCAGGGAGATTTCTTCATCCCAATCCCCTCCAAAGGCCCCTCCACCCACATAAAACAGGAATCTTTCATTCCTGAAGGGTTCCATATGGTGTTCATAGAGGGCTGAGATGTTGAAGCCATGCCGGTTATAGAATATGTCCGCTTCGTAGGCTCCCATGCGGTGCAATCTGAATCCCTTGTAGGTGATCCCGCTGGAGTAGCCTGCACGGATCCCCACGGAATGGTTGTAGGGCTGAGCCTTGAGATCGGCGCTCTCAAGGGCAAGAAACAGCATGAGGGCCATGGCGCTCAGACGGATTTTTGGAGAAACTTTCATACACATGGATTTGAACGGTTTATTGCACTTTGCTTCCTTTTACCTCAAACACGGTTTCGGTATAGGAAGGGATCTTCAGTCCGGCCGGGAAGTAGTTGCTTTTCAGGATGGTCGTCTCAATCAGGACCCTTTGACGTGAAACACACCTGATGGGCCATCCCGAATTTCGCTCCACCTGGAAATCATAAGTCTGACTGCCCGAAACGGTGGATTTTACCTCTCCCATGCTGGTGGTTTCCCGGAATTCTTTGGTCGCATTGAGCATTCCCAGACCTTGTATGACAAGATCTTCTTTGCTGTCTTTTGAAAGGTTGTAACGGTTGGCCAATGCCACGGGTTTGGTATTGAAATAATAGGTGATGTCGTTGGTCCAGTTGTTCATGGGAGAGATCACTGGGTAGATCCACAGGAAGACCTTGAAGAGGCTTGAAAATGCATCTGGACCGAAGGCTTCATTGAGGGTATTCATGACCACCTCCTGTTCCAGGGAATCAGATCGGGATTCCGAACCCAGATTCCTGATCAAGTCCTCCAGGCCCTCCAGGTTCTTCAGTTCCCCGGCAGGCGACATGCTCAGGTAAAAGCTTTCACTTTCCAGCAGCTTGAGCATCCGGGTAAGCAAGGGATTTTTGCCTGAACTAGAACTGATATCCATATCAAGCTGTGGAGCCAGCATGGACAACAGCAGATCCTGGTATTGCACACTCATGTGGTAGTCTTTGCCGGCATCCATTGAATCCACCCTGAAAACCAGCGTGGTCAGGGTGTAGAACGAGATTTCTTCCCGTTCCATCGATTCGGAGTGGGTGCTTTGCTGGAGGTCAATATCAAGCATATAAACATCCCCCGGCCTGAGCGCATAGCTTAACCTGGCTTCCTGTCCCTGCAGGGTCCCCGGCATGTTCAAAAGCCAAACCAGGGCCAAAGCGATGAAGGATATTTTCATGGGGGATAAAAGTAACAATTATTGGCCATTTCGTTTTGTTATTCAGATAACAATACCTACATTTGTGCTCACTGCGAAACTGGCCATTCTGGTTTCAAGGGTTCTGCAAATATCTGATCCGGAGGAAGATCTGAAGGTAAAGAGCTAATAATGAATAGCTTTTAGACATGCTTCCAAAGGTTCGTAAAGCACATTTACATGATTTACGATCCACAGGCTTATGCCATTAAAGACCAGGCCATGGTCCCTTTTATTTCTGAAAAGGAGATCGAGGGAATATTGCATGACGCCATACCCACCCGGGAAAGGGTGCGTGAAATCCTTGCCAAGTCTTTGAAAAAGCAGCGGCTAAGCATGCAGGAAACTGCGGTATTGCTCAAAGCCAGCGAACCTGCATTGGTGGAGGAAATCAAGGCCGGTGCCCGAACATTGAAAGAACAGGTCTATGGGAAAAGGATTGTGCTGTTTGCCCCGCTTTATGTGGGTAACCTGTGCATCAACAATTGCGAATATTGCGGTTTTCGGGCAAGCAATCGCAAGCAGAAACGCAGCACACTGACCCATCCTGAGCTGATCAGTGAAGTGGAACAACTGGAGGATATGGGACAAAAACGGCTGATCCTGGTGTATGGCGAACATCCCAGGTATACTCCTGAGTTTATCGCCGATACGGTACGGACAGTGTACCGGGTGAAGAAAGGAAAGGGGGAGATCCGCCGGGTCAATATCAATGCCGCACCCCTTGACATACAGGGATATAAGACTGTATTGGAGGCCGGTATCGGCACCTATCAGGTGTTCCAGGAAACCTACCACCGGGGTGCCTATGCCCTGAACCATACCGGGGGCGTTAAAAAGGATTACGACTGGAGGCTGTCTGCCCTGGACCGTGCCCAGGAAGCCGGAATCGATGATGTGGGCATTGGAGCCCTTTTTGGGCTGTATGACTGGCGATTTGAGGTCCTGGGCCTGATCCGCCATGTGAACCACCTGGAGGCAGTGTATCAGGTGGGGCCCCATACCATTAGCTTTCCCAGGCTACAAAGGGCCTCCAATGCCAGGTTTGATCCCCGATGGGAGGTGAGTGATGCAGATTTTACCCGGATGGTGGCCATTCTCAGGCTGGCCGTTCCCTATACCGGTTTGATCCTCACTGCCCGGGAACCTGCAGAGATCCGCGACGAAGTGCTTCAGTTCGGGGTCAGTCAGATCGACGGGGGTACCAGGATTGAGATGAAAGCCTATTCCGATCAGGACAAGGAAAATCCGCAGGACCTGGATGCTGAACAGTTCGAAATTTGCGATGACCGCTCTCTTTCGGAGGTGATGGAGGAACTCATTGAAAGGGAATACCTGCCGTCCTTCTGTACGGCCTGTTACCGCACTGGTCGTACGGGAGAGCATTTCATGGAATTCTCGGTGCCCGGATTTATCAAACGTTATTGTACCCCCAATGCCATCCTTACCATGGCCGAGTACCTGGAGGATTATGCCAGAAACGGGACCAGGGAAAAGGGATATGAGCTGATCCGGAAAAATCTGGAGGAGATGAACGGGGATGCATTCAGGCTGAAACTGGAAGAACGCCTGGAACGGGTGAAACAAGGGGAACGCGATCTTTATTTCTAGTCCCCTGGAAAGTCTTATATTTACATCCACACGACGTAAATATGGCAGCAAGCACCCGTAAATCCTTTGGCACCACAGCCGTTTATTTTACTGCAATCGCTACCATCCTGGGAGCCATCCTTTTTCTCAGGTTTGGCTATGCCGTGGGAACCCTGGGATTCTGGGGAGTCATCGGCGTGGTCCTGCTGGGCCATCTGGTGACCATCCCCACCGCCCTGGCCATTTCTGAAATTGCCACCAACAAACGCGTGGAGGGAGGAGGCGAATACTTCATCATCTCCCGCTCCTTCGGACTGAACATCGGAGCCACCATCGGTTTTGCCCTCTTCCTGTCCCAGGCCATCTCTGTGGCATTTTACATCATTGCCTTTACCGAGGCCTTTGAATCGCTTTTTAACTGGTTCCTGGCCCGATTTGAGGTGGTGCTCCCCAGGCAGGTGCTGAGCGTTCCGGCCATGGTGGGACTGGCCGTCCTGATTCTCAAGAAAGGGGCTTCGGTGGGAATGAAGACCCTATACTTTGTGGTGGCCATTCTGCTGGTTTCGCTCCTGCTCTTCTTCCTGGGCAGTACGGACTATGCCCAATCAAACCCCTTCAGTTTTG
>CBDTYO010000009.1:0-23497 GCA_965364615.1 uncultured Bacteroidia bacterium | reverse complement strand
TTGATCTGGTGGGAAGGCCAACCCTTGTTTGCGGGAGGATCATTTTCTCATTTGCGAAAGATGGGGAACCTGGATCTCTCCCTGGGGGGCAATTATTTCAAGGATGAAGGATACCGGGAAGGGGAGTACGAAAGCAGGATCAGGGGTAATCTGGGTCTCAGGTACCGTTTTAAAAAGGTGCAGGGGCTTTCAGTGGGACTGAATGCCAGCGCCATGTATGTGGACCAGGGGGAATTCCTTTTATGGCTGAATGCGGACTCCGGGGCATACAGGCAAAACCCTGAATCGCTGGCCCCGCTCACCGGCTACAGGTACAACATTGATCCTTCCATTGAATATTCGAACCAGAATGGTGACAGGCACAGCTTGAAGACCAGGTTATACGGAGTGGATAATTCCACGGTGAATCTCGAACAGAACAGCTCTTCGAAGCTGTGGTACGCTGAGTACCGCTATTTAAAGCGGTTTCGTTCAGGCACGAACTGGACCAGTGGCATTTCTTTTACCAGAAATGCCATCTTTGCCAACCTCTATGGCGATCACAGCGGATTCAATGCTTCTGTCTACTCCCAGATAGATGCCAACCTTTTCAAGCAGTTGAAGATCTCTTCCGGGCTGCGCTGGGAGATCAATGCGCTGGACGGTGAACTCTACTATTCCATTCCCGTGCTGAGGGCGGGATTAAATTACCAGGCAGGTAAGGCCACCTTTGTCAGGGCTTCCCTGGGACAGGGCTACCGTTTTCCTACCGTGGCCGAGAAATACACCCAGACCGTGATCAGTGCCTTGAGAATATTTCCCAATCCTGATCTGGAGCCGGAGCGAGGCTGGTCGGCCGAACTGGGAGTGAAACAGGGACTGGACCTGTGGAACTGGACCGGATTTGCGGATCTGGCTCTTTTCTGGACGGAATATCGCAACATGATTGAATTTACCTTTGGAGTATATCCGCCCAATCCAGACGATATCCCCACCCTCGAGGATGTGGGTTTCAAAGCCCTGAACATTGGTACAGCCAGGATCAACGGGGTGGAAGGAACTCTCACTGCCCTGGGGAATGCGGGTCCGGTAGAGCTGCAATTCACTGCCGGATATACCTATATGAATCCAGTGGATCCTTCGCTCCTTGATTCTGCAGAGCTGGTAAACAGGGAAGGGCATATATTGAAATACCGCCGCAAACATTTGCTGAAAGGGGATCTGAGGGCGAGCCTGGGGAAGGTCTTTGCCGGCATCAACCTGCAGTACAATTCCAGGATGATCAATGTGGATGAAGTTTTCCTGGACCCTTTTACGGGAAACCTGCTCTTGCCGGGATTTCCTCAATACTGGCAGGACCATGCCAAGGGATATGCACTGATGGACCTCAGGTTGGGTTGGAACATAACTGAAGTTTTCAGGCTTACGGTGCTTCTGAAAAATGCCTTGAATTTAGAGTACCTGGGCCGACCGGGCGATATTGGTCAACCCAGAAACATCACTTTGCAGCTGCGCTTGGATCTCTGAACCAGAAGACTCACCTTCTGGATTTCACCAGTTTTCCAGAAACGGAGTTTGCACTGTTGGCTACGCGGTAAAAGTAGGTGCCAGGCTCCAATCCCTTGCCATCGAATCTGAAATTGTGCTCTCCGGGAGGCACCATCTCCGACTCGTGGTGCACCAGCACCCCCAGAATATTGTAAACATTCAATTCTATTCTGTCCCCCAAGGGCACATAGCATTTCAGGTGCGTTTGCTCGGAAAAAGGATTGGGTACATTCTGGAACACCTGGAATTCAGAGCCTTTTTCCGGATCAATTCCGACAAATTCCTCGATGGTGATCACAATGGAGGTATCATCCACCACGGGTATCCTCAGGAGATCCTGTCCAAATTGGACGGTGGCTGCAATATGGATCTGAAGTGTATCTTTCCAGACCTCGGTAGGAGTGCCAGTGAGCTGAATGCAATAGGCCGTTTCCGGGTAAAGGGTGTCCTCATTGGGATAATAATCTATCCCCGGAGGCATGTTCTTTACCGAGTCTATTTCGATATACTGAATGTTCACCTGAAAACCCGCGTACTCGAAGATACCCGGGGGTATGACAGTTACGGTCTCATCATACAGCACATTGATGGCTCCTTTGGGCAGGTCCAATGGACAAAACTGACCGGGCTTGTCATCATCATCCACGCAGCCAGGATCAGGGGTACACTGACCATAAAGTGCCATACCAGACATCATGCCGAGGGCGAGAAGGGCAAAAATTTTAGCTCTATTTTTCATAAAGTAAAGTTTTTCCTGCTACACCTCCCGCCGGGAAAGCGGTATTTCGGAAGACGCTATTTCGATTTAATAAACTTCCCGGTATAGAGGCGTTGGCTGTTAGTGACTCTGTAAAAGTACGTGCCGGGGAGCAACATATTTCCGTTAAAACTGAAACGGTGTTCACCGGGTGAAGCACCCTGTGCTTCTTCATGCATCAGTTCACCCAGAATATTGTAAACCTGTAGCTTGATCCGGTCATCGAAGGGAGTGTAGAAACCCAGTTGGGTGAATTCAGAGAAGGGGTTAGGAGCTGCCGGAAGGACCTGGAAATCTTCCAACTCCTGCGGTTCGATTCCGGAGGGAGCATTGACGGTGATGACCAGTGAGGTATCATCCACAAAGGGTCCAAGCTCCAATTGACTGCCCCCGTCGGGGGTGGCAAAAACCCTCATGTGTACTGCCACGGGATAGATACCTTGGTCGGTGGGTGTTCCGGAAAGTTGTGCACAGTAAGCTTTTCCGGCCGCATATCCGCTGGAATTGCTGTTGTAATCCATTCCAGGGGGAATGTTTTTTACGGAATCGACGGCCACACTATCGAGGGTGTAGATGGTGCCCTGCACGTCATATTCCGTGGCAGGGAGGATGAAGGTCATTACCTGGTCATAGGCTTCGCCCTGAACCACCGGAGGAAACACTTCAGGACAATACTGCCCATCGCCCTCAAGATCCTCACAGGCTGGATCAGGGGTGCACTGACCGGAAAGCTGCAGGATGCTTATAAGGACGAAAACAACGGAAAATAGAAGTAGTAGAATTCTTTTCATGGAGTGCGTGTTGATCACTAACAAATATACGAGTAATTGAAAGCAAATACAATTTAGTATTAACAGGTTTAATTTAATGTCATTCTAAAAGCAAATTGCATATCTTTGATCTTTCTTTCAAACTAAACACTTAAAGACTAGAGTTATGAGTAATATTTTTGGACTGTTCTGGTTGCTTCCACTGGCTGCACTAGTCGCACTGGTTTTTGCATGGCTCTTCTTCAAAAACATGATGAAGAATTCTGAAGGAACCGACCGGATGAAAGAGATCGCTCAGTACGTTCGTGAGGGTGCCATGGCTTACCTGAGGCGACAGTACAGGGTGGTGGGCATGGTATTTGGTGTCTTGCTGATCATCTTGATTTTCCTGGCGTACCTGGGCGTTCAGAATCCTTTTGTCCCTGTAGCTTTCCTTACTGGTGGCTTTTTCTCCGGACTTTGTGGTTTCCTGGGGATGAAAACAGCCACCTTTGCCTCAGCCAGGACTGCCCACGGAGCATCCCAATCCCTGAACAAGGGACTGCAGGTGGCCTTTCGCAGTGGAGCTGTCATGGGACTGGTGGTGGTAGGCTTTGGTCTGCTGGACATCACCGGCTGGTTCTACATCCTGAACAAATTTGTGTTTTCTCCAGAAAACATGGAAAACGGGCTTCATTGGGCTGGTCTTACCTTCGTCCATGCCGGGACCACTCCCCATGAGAAACTGATTGAGATCACAGCCGTGATGCTTACCTTCGGAATGGGTGCATCCACCCAGGCCCTCTTCGCCCGTGTGGGTGGGGGTATCTACACCAAGGCAGCCGACGTGGGTGCCGACCTGGTGGGGAAAGTGGAAGCCGGAATCCCGGAAGACGATCCCCGAAACCCTGCCACCATTGCCGATAACGTAGGAGATAACGTTGGGGATGTGGCCGGAATGGGAGCAGACCTTTATGAATCCTATTGCGGTTCCATTCTGGCAACCGCCGCTCTGGGTGCTGCTTTGCCCGGGCTCAGGGGCGATCCCACTGCACAGGGAATGGCTGTGGTGGCTCCCATGATCGTAGCCGGAATCGGCATCATTCTGTCCATTGCAGGGATCTTCATGGTTCGTGCCAAGGAATCTGCCACTCAGAAGAACCTGCTCAATGCACTTTTATTTGGTACGGGAGGAAGCTCTGTACTGATCCTGATTGCCATGGCCATCATGGCCTCACAGGGTTGGGTGACCTGGGGCATCTTTGGAGCTGTTGTGGCCGGATTGTTTGCAGGTGTGGTCATCGGGCAGGGAACAGAATTGTTCACCTCAGATGAGTACAAAGCCACCAAGGGTATTGCCGCGCAGACCCAGCAAGGAGCGGCTACCACCATCATCGATGGAATTGCTGTAGGGATGTACTCCACCTGGATTCCTGTGGTGACCATTGTCATCGGGATCATTGCCGCCTTTGGTTTTTCGGGAGGCTTCACCGAATTTTCCAACGGAGTATACGGAATTGGTTTTGCCGCAGTGGGGATGCTTTCCACCCTGGGAATCACCCTGGCAACCGATGCATTCGGACCCATTGCTGACAACGCAGGCGGAAATGCCGAGATGTCCGAACTTCCCCCGGAAGTACGTGAACGCACCGATGCACTGGATATGCTGGGCAATACCACAGCTGCCACCGGCAAAGGTTTTGCCATTGGATCTGCTGCCCTGACTGCCATGGCGCTGCTTGCAGCCTATATGGAAGAGGTAAGGCTCTGGCTGGGGAAACTGGCTGATAAAACCATTGAGGGAGTAAAGCAGGTGGGAGACACCATTTTCTACACCGACAATGCTCCGGCTGCAGCCGATGGCTTACATGCCGTGCAGTTGAGTACTGCCAATATTCACGATTTTGTAGCTGCATACGACCTGTCGATCTTCAATCCCATGTTGCTTGGCGGTATCTTTCTCGGGGCCATGATGGCCTTTGTATTTTGTGCCATGACCATGAAAGCCGTGGGACGTGCGGCAGGAGCGATGGTGGATGAAGTCCGCCGTCAGTTCCGCGATATTCCGGGAATCATGGAAGGGAAAGCCACCCCCGAATACGCCAAGTGCGTGGAGATCTCCACCAAGGGTGCACAAAGGGAAATGCTCGTTCCATCCTTGCTGGCCATCATCGTGCCCGTGACTGTGGGAGTGGTTCTTGGAGTAGCCGGAGTGGTGGGTTTGCTGGTGGGCGGACTGACCACCGGGTTTACCCTGGCGGTCATGCTGAACAACTCCGGGGGTGCCTGGGACAATGCCAAGAAATACATTGAGAAAGGCAACTTTGGCGGAAAGGGTTCAGACTCGCACAAAGCAGCTGTGGTAGGCGACACCGTGGGAGATCCTTTCAAGGATACCTCAGGGCCCTCCCTGAACATCCTGATCAAGCTGATGACCATGGTGTCTGTGGTCATGGCCGGTCTGACTGTGGCCCTGGGCCTGTTCAGCTGACAATATTCATACCAATAATTAAGAGCCGCTCCGGATTTCCGGGGCGGCTTTTTTTGCGCTTGCTTTTCTAGCCTGAAATAGGATGCTGAAGCATTAGTAAAAAGGACAGGAGACGGTTCCAGGTCTCCTGGTTCCATCACATCTTCATGGTATTGACTAGTGTTTGATTATGTCTTAACTTGTGTAATCCCAGAATACTTATCTATTATAATCTCTGAGTTGGCTGACCTCCCGCATGAGGCCAGCTTTTTACCCTGCTGAAGCATAGCAAAATCAAATCAAAGATGCTGTTCATTGCCTGCCTGTTATCAGGCATTATTTATCGGATCACCAAGATTCCCCAAAGATCATGATTCCTGGATTTGAGGGGGTATGCGCTTAAAATCCTGTTGCTATGGCTGCAATTATTATAAACCTTTTAAACCTACATGTATGATTAGAAAACTACT
This sequence comes from uncultured Bacteroidia bacterium, assembly GCA_965364615.1. Taxonomy (GTDB): domain Bacteria; phylum Bacteroidota; class Bacteroidia; order Bacteroidales. Next base: position 17,524 of record CBDTYO010000009.1, on the reverse strand, counting down.
ATTTGCCCTGATTCTGAGCGTCTGCTGCCTGGGAATGATGGCCCAGGCCCATGAGGTAGTCTCAGCTTCAGGAGCTTCATTCAAACAAAGCTCTGGTTATATCTCCTATACCATAGGGGAGATCCTGACCACCACATTGACGGGTACGGGAAACATCGTCAACCAGGGTTTTCACCAAACCGGCTTGCCTAAAAGCTGGCCTTCTTCGGTGGGTAGTATACCGGATTTTCAAATGTCCGTGTATCCAAACCCGGTCCACGATCTCCTGGTGATGCAGGTGGAATTGCTGCAGGACATGCAATACACCCTGCATGATATAACCGGGGTCTTGATCGAGCAGGGTCTGGTTCTTCAGGAACGAACCGAGATCGATTTCAGTACTCTTTCTCCCGCCATCTATATTTTAAGAGTATTTGATAACAATCAGCAAATTCGAATTTTCCAAATCGTAAAATATTAAAACCATGAATAAGATCTATACTTCAATCACCCGAATTGGAACGGTATCACTTTTGCTGTTCCTGATATCTGCACTCACCCTGGTGGGCCAGACGCCTACCACTTTCAATTACCAGGCCGTATTGCGCGATGCCACCGGACATATCCTTGAAAGCAGCAATGTAAGCATCCAAGTGGTCATTCACCACGGGACAGCTACCGGAACCACAGTGTATTCCGAGGTACATAATACCACCACCTCTGAATTTGGGCTGGTCAGCCTGGAGATCGGTTCGGTGACGCCCGCTAACTTTGCCCTTATTGACTGGGCCACTGGGCCTTATTTTGTAGAGGTCATTGTGAATGGAACCACCATGGGAGCTTCCGAACTGCTCACTGTTCCGTATGCCCTTTACGCCGTGAACGGCGTTCCCGGACCGCAGGGCGATCCTGGACCACAAGGAATCCAGGGTGATCCTGGTCCGCAAGGTCCCCAGGGTGATGTAGGTCCCCAGGGCGAGACAGGTCCCCAGGGTCCCCAGGGGGAAATTGGTCCCCAAGGACCTCCGGGGGAGATTACTGAAAACTCGGTGGAGTCCATCCATGTCGTGAATAATTCCCTGACTGTAGATGACCTGGCGCCAAATTCGGTGGGTTCATCCGAAGTGGTGGACAATTCCCTGACAGATGTGGATATTGCTCCTGATGCCATTGGGGCCAGTGAGCTGGCAAATAATGCGGTGGCTTCCGCCAATGTAATTGATAATTCCCTTACAGCTGCTGATCTGGCGGCAGGTTCGGTGGGTACTTCCGAGGTGGCTGATAATTCACTGACTGCTAATGATTTGGCTGCAAATTCTGTAGGAGCAAGCGAAGTAGCCAATGGAAGCCTCACTCGTCTTGATCTTCTTGATGAACCTGCAGTCTCACAAGCTTTCAGTTCCAGTAGTTGGTTTACCTTAACCAATGCATATAATGATGCCGTGAGTATTTCGGTCACTGCGCCTGCCAATGGTTATTTCCTGGTATCCGGAACAGGGACTTTGGCGCTAACAAAAAACTCAGGTGTAGGAGCTTGGTGGGGCGTAGATTTGCATACAGCACCGGATGTAGCTCCGGGGGTTACCCCAATGGGGGGTAGTCATTCCGCGACAAGAGGATATTATCAGGACACCTGGTCTTTTTCAGCATCCATGGGAGTTCCCTTCCATCTTCAGGAAGTTTTCGCTGTAACCCAGGGCACTACTTATAACTACTATCTTAATATCCGTGCCGATAATTTTGCCACTGCATTTGCCTTTCATCCAATGATTGTTGTACTGTTTATTCCAAGTGCATTATAGTACGTGCATATTCAACTCATATAAAACCCGCATCAGAGGAACGTCTGGTGCGGGTTTATAAGTAGTTGCTTGTTTCATTTTGCCTGATACACTGAATTCATCTTTGCCTATCACAATCTCGTTTCAAATCAAGGCGACGCAAAATTTTGAGCAAGACAGAGATTGAGGAGCGTGCCTGTAAAAGGATGTAAATCAAGCTGGCAGCATTTACTGTCTGATAATCTCACCCTGATCGGGAAGGAATTTCTTGAGCTGGAATTCCTTCCCGTCAAAAACCCCGTAGGTAAAATTACCGATCCAGTCGCCCAGACAGATGACGCGGCTGTGGTCGGCGATCCGGATATCGAAGGGGAGGTGGCGGTGGCCGAAAACAAAGTATTCGATGGAGGGATCTTTTTCAAGCTCTTTCCTGGCGAATTGTATCTGGTGTTCCCCGTCGGTGCCCATGAAGGCACCGATGGCGCCGGTTTTCTGGCGGCTCTTTCTGGACCAGCGGTGGGCGAATGCCAGGGAAGCGTTGGGGTGGATGCGGGCATATAACCACTGGTTGATCCGGTTTTTGAAAATATTCTGGAGCGTTCGATATTTCCAGTCGCCCTGGTAAAGGCCATCGCCGTGACCCAGGTGGAATAGGTGCCCATTCCAGGTCCGGGTCAAGCTTCTACGGTGGATGGTAAGTCCGATCTCAGAGGGCAGATAATCAAATATCCAGATGTCGTGGTTACCGGGGATCAGATGGATGTCCACTCCGGCATCGCTGAGGGTGGCCAGAGCTCCCAGGAAGCGGGTGAATCCGCGGGGGACCACCTTTTTGTATTCAAACCAGTAGTCGAACACATCGCCCAGGAGCCACAATTCACTCGCATCGTCCCGGATCTCCCCCAGCCATTTCACGAACAGTTTTTCGCGGCGGAGGCTCTCTTCCAGGGGGTGCATTCCCAGGTGAAGATCCGAAGCAAAATATATGCGGTTTCTCTCAGCCATGCGGGATCAAAGAAGGTTGTCGAGCCAGGTATTCAGCTGCCTGCCGAGGAGGTTTTTAGCCACAATGTCCCCCTCCCGGTTGATCAGGAAGGTGGCGGGCAGGGAAGTGACGTTGTACAACAGGGCAGCTGTGGAATTGGGGAAGGATAGTTCGGAAACATTGATCCAGTCAAACTCATTAAAATCCATGGCATTCATCCATTCTACCTTATTGTTATCCAGCGAAATGGCATATACCTCAAAGCCCCTGGGATGGTAGGTGTTGTAGGTTGATTTCAGCTGGAGCATGGCCTCGATGCTGTTGCTGTGACCAGAGGCCCAGAAAGCCACCAGAACCACATTCCCCCTGAATGATGAAAGGGATACCTCATTGCCCTCCCGGTCAGGGATGGACAAATCCAGCAATCCGGTTTCCTCGCCGGCCATTTCCATCAGGGAATTGATGTGGGCAGCCCGCTTAAAATCCGCCTCTCTTTGATCAATGTCGGCTCTCAAGGAGCGGGTCAGGGAAGAGTGGGGGAAGGTGACCTCCAGTGAATCGGCCACCGCTTTAAAATACTGCAGGTCCTGCTCTTTGCCCAGCACCAGGTTGTCTCCGTCATATTTTTGATACAGGGCATATACGCTCGACAGGGAGCCCATGTTCTCCAGAAGGTACTTGATGGTAAAGCGGTTCTGCTTGATGATGGCCTGGGCATAGGCGTTTTGAATGAGGCCGAGCTGAGGGCTTTCCGGATCTTCGATGCTGCCTGCCACCCTTTGAAGGGAATCCAGCACGTGGCGGGTTCCCTGAAGGTGCTCCACCAGGTCCCGTATTCCTGCCGATTCCTCAGAGCCATCCACCCTGTAGCCCCTGCCAAACTCATCCTGATTGCTTGTTACAGAGATTTCTTCTCCGGGCGAAACCAGCAGGTTGATGATGGCTCCCTCACTGTTCCTGAGAATATAAAGCTCAGGTTCCTCAATTTGGAGCTTAACCGAAAACGAGCCATCCTGTCCAATTTGGAGGGTATCAATCACAGAGGTTTGATTCACATCGAGCCGTTCCAGTACCAGGTTTTCTCCCTCTCCTCCTGCAATGATGCCGGTAATTTCTGATTTGGAGCTGCTGCAACCGAATCCTGCGATCAGGAACATCAGTCCGATCAAATACAATGGGTTTCTTTTCATATTAGTTTTGCAATAAATTGTCTATTGTGCTTAACAGTTTTTCTCCGTAAAGATCAGAGGCCACCACCCTGCCACCGGGATCGATGATCACATTGTAAGGGATCTTCTCTATACGGTAAATGGCAGCTACCGGGGAATCCCATCTCATCAGATCACTTACATGGTCCCATTTCAATGCATCTTCATCAATGGCTCTTAACCAAGTGTCCCTCTCATCGTCCAGGGAGACCTGAAGCACTTTAAAGTTTTTTTCTCCATATCTCTCAATGGCCTTTTTGAGGGTGGTATTTTCTTCTCTGCTCGGATCGCTCCAGCCAGCCCAGAAAGAAAGCAAGACGTAGTTCCCTTTCAGGTCGGAGAGGGCAAGCTCACTTCCATCAGGGCGTGAAGATACGAAATCGGGAGCGATCTCACCCTTTTGAATGCCTTGAATGGCAGGGTCACTGTTCATGATCCGTTGTGCTTCGTTTACCTGGGAATGCAGCAGGCGGACAGCCTCCAGCTCGGGGTGGCTGGCCATTAAGGCTGAATCCACAAACTCATAGACCCCCAGGTCTGTTTGGGGATCGAAAACCGGAAGTCCCTGTCCATACAGGTTATAGAGTGCAATCAAAATAGCCGGTGAACCCGGATTATTTCGAATAAAACGAAGTGAGTATTCCTGGAAACCTGAGGTAATGGAGTCAAATTGCCCATCCAGCTTTGTTTTTAGTGCTGCATAGCCGGGAGAGTTCATGTTCTCTCTGTTTTGCCGGGCAATCTCGCCCAGTGCATCCAGGGAACGCTTGTGCTCTTCCGAAAGTTCCCTGAGGAGTTCTGATCCCGGGGAGCCTTTGACGGCATAAGATCCCGGATCCTTAAAACTGCCGGTAAACTCCAGGCGTTCACCCGGCTCCATCAACAGGGTGATATAGGCCGATTGGGCATACCGTAGCACATAGAAAGCCACTTGTTGGGCATGGAATTCTATGGCAAAGGATCCCGTTGCATCGCATATGACCGTATCGATGGGTATGTACTCACGGGCACCCATCTCCTCAAGGAACACACGTTCGCCGGAGCCTCCCCTGAGCATTCCGTCGATCTCAGTGAGCTTTCCAGCGTTATCGGACGGGCTATCCGGACTTTCCTTTCGCTTGCACCCCATTGTGATTAGAAGGATCAAAACAAAAATGGAAACGCAATGTTGGATCTTCATGAGAAATAAATTTGAGGTAAAAATAGCAAGAATGAATTATGTAATAATTAGTTTCTAAATTTGTATCGCAATACCAAACTTCTTCCGGCTTACTTTGTTATACGTCAGCAATTTTTCAGCGAAAATAAAGGTTTGCCAGTTTGCCTGATGTGGAAACGAAGGAAAAGAAAGGAATAATATCCTGGTGCGCACCGAATTTTTGTAATTTACAGATTAATTCTCTTAGTAAATGAGTTACCTGAAGTTTGACAAATCCGAGCTGGTCAACCTGGAATATTCTCTCTCACGGGAACTGATCAGATCAAACCGGGCAGGTTCATATGCATCAACCACCATCATTGGCTGCAATACCCGGAAGTATCATGGATTGCTGGTGTGTCCGTTGGAGGAAATGGACGGAGAACACCATGTGCTTTTGTCCACCCTGGACGCTACGGTAGTTCAGCACGAAAAGGAATTCAATCTGGGAATACATAAATACGAAGGGGATCTGTATATTCCAAGGGGCCACAAATATGTTAGGGAGTTTGATATCACCATGGCATCCTACCTGGTATACCGGGTAGGGGGCGTGATCCTTGCCAGGGAAATGCTCCTTGCATCCAAAGCCGAACAGGTGCTGATCAGGTACACCCTCCTGGACGCACATTCCGAAACCCTGTTGAGGCTCAGGCCCTTCCTGGCTTTTCGCAATTTTCACGCCTTGAGTAAATCCAACCTCTATGTCAACACCAAATATACGGAGGTAAGCAACGGGATCATGTCCCGCTTATACGATGGATATCCCGGATTGTATATGCAATGTTCCAAGAAAGCGGAGTTTATCCCTGTACCGGATTGGTACTACAACATTGAGTACATGGAGGAACAAAAGCGGGGATATGAATTTAAAGAGGACCTGTATGTCCCGGGCTACTTCGAAATGCCCATCAAGAAAGGGGAATCCATCGTCTTTTCTGCCTCCACCAGCAAAGAGTTGCCGGGAGGGCTGAAGAAAAAGTTCACAGCTGAACTGAGTCAGCGCATCCCCAAGAGCAGCCTGAAAAACTGCTTGCTGAACGCAGCCCAGCAGTTCATCGTCTATAAAAGGGATTCCACAGAGATCCAGGCAGGTTTCCACTGGTTCGGGACCTGGGGCAGGGATACCTTCATGGCCTTGCCGGGTCTCACCCTTTCCACCGGAGACCTGCCCTTGGCTTTGCAGGTGATTGACTCCATGGTGGCCCGGATGAAGCAGGGGCTTTTTCCCAATAAGGTGATCAAGGGGGAACCTGCATTCAATTCCTCCGATGCTCCTTTGTGGTTTATCTGGTCTTTGCAACAGTATGCCAAATATGATCCTGAATATGATATCTGGGCCAAATACGGCAAAGCCATCAAATCCGTCCTGGAAACCTACAGGGACGAAAGCTCCGGATTTATCAGAATGTTGGAGAACGGACTCATTCATGCAGCCATGGAAGGGAAGGCCCTTACGTGGATGGATTCCGGCGTTGAGGGACAACCGGTGACACCCAGGCCAGGCTCAACGGTGGAGGTAAATGCACTCTGGTACAATGCCGTCTGTCAAGCAGTAAATTGGTCCAAAGGCCGTGACACCAAGTTTTACAAAGCCTGGCTCCCGCTGATTGAGCAGATCCAATCCTCATTTATTGAGCAATTCTGGGACGAAGAAAAGGGCTATCTGGCCGATTATGTGAATGGCACCTTCAAGGATCTTTCCGTCAGGCCCAACCAGGTGGTGGCTGTTTCCATGGAATATTCTCCCCTTAGCCTGGAGATGAAAAAATCCATTCTGGACGTGGTGGAAAGCGAGCTGTTGACTCCCAAGGGCTTAAGAACGCTTTCTCCAAAAAATGAGTTGTACAAGGGAGTGTATGAGGGCAACCAGGAGAAGCGCAACCGGGCCTGTCATCAGGGAAGTGTCTGGCCCTGGTTACTGGAACACTATGCCAGGGGAATTCTTGATGTACATAAAAAGACGGGTCAGGGCCAGCTGAAGAGAATCTTTGAAGGATTTGAAGAGGATGTGGCAGTCGGGGGAATTGGTACCATCACTGAATTATACGATGGAAATCCGCCTCATATGGCCAAAGGTGGTATTTCGAAGGCCACCAGTGTTGCCGCTTTGCTAAGAATAAATGAGATGATTGAAGGTTTTAACCAATAATTCTTTTATCGGTCTATGAGGGTACTTATGTTCGGGTGGGAGTTCCCGCCACATATTTCCGGAGGATTGGGCACAGCCTGCTATGGGCTTACAAAAGGGATGGCCTCTGTTCCTGGCCTGGATATATTGTTCGTGGTCCCCAAGGCCTATGGGGATGAAGACCAGAGCAGGATGAAGCTGATCGGGGCCGGAGATATCACCCTCGATCTCAGGAAAGTCAGAGAACATAAATTTTTGAAAGACCTGAGTTACATAGAGATCAATTCGAATCTTGTCCCTTACACCTCCCCTGAAGAGTATGATGAATTGGTCGATCGTGCTGAAAATCAGGGAAAGAGATTGGTGGAAACCACCATGGGGGGCACACTTAATTTCACCGGCAAATACGGCAAGAACCTCTACGAAGAAATAGCCAATTATGCCCTGGTGGCAGGTGAAATCGCCCTGAAAGAAGACTTTGACATCATCCATGCACACGACTGGCTCACGTATCCGGCAGGGATTGCTGCCAAACGGGCCTCCGGGAAACCCCTGGTGATTCATGTGCATGCCACCGATTTTGACCGGAGCGGGGGCAAGGTAAACCCTACGGTTTTCGAGATCGAGAAAATGGGCATGCACCTGGCCGATAAGATCATTGCAGTTAGCAACCTGACGAGAAATACCGTGATAGAAAAGTACGGGATCCATCCCGATAAGGTGGTGACGGTGTACAATGCAGTGGATCCAATACCGGATCATGAAAAACTGCAATTGAAAAGGGGGATCACCGACAAGGTGGTGACCTTCCTGGGCAGGGTTACCCTGCAGAAGGGGCCGGAATACTTTGTTCAGGCGGCCTACAAAGTGCTGAAGAAGATGGATAACGTCCGTTTTGTGATGGCCGGTAGCGGGGAGCTCTTGGAGAAGATGATCCACTGGAGCTCATCCCTGGGAATTTCCGACAGGTTTCATTATACGGGTTTTCTCAAGGGTGACGATGTATTTAAGATGTTTTCCATCAGTGATGTGTATGTCATGCCTTCTGTTTCAGAACCTTTTGGCATATCCCCCCTGGAGGCCATGCAGTCCAATGTGCCTTCCATCATCTCTCACCAGTCGGGAGTGGCCGAGATCCTGAAGTATGCCATCAAGGTCGATTTTTGGGATGTGGATGCATTGGCCGATGCCATCTACGGACTGCTCAATTACCCTTCCCTGCCGGAGATGTTTAAAAAGTACGGAGTTGAAGAGGTCCACAATATGAAGTGGGAGAATTCAGGGAAGAAAGTATTTTCCATTTACAAAGAATTTGTTCAGTAAATAATAGCCTTACACATGAGAACCATCTGTTTCTATTTTCAGGTCCACCAACCCTTCCGGTTCAGAAGGTACCGTTTCTTTGATATTGGAAACGATCATTACTATTATGATGATTACTCCAATGAATCGATCCTGAATAAGGTGGCCCAGAAATCTTACCTGCCCGCCAATGAGCTGATGCTCGACCTGATTAAGAAGCACAAAGGCAAGTTTAAGATCGCTTATTCCATTTCAGGAATCGCCATGGAGCAGTTCCGGCTTTATGCTCCGGAGGTACTTGAAAGCTTCAAGAAGCTGGCAGATACGGGACATGTAGAGTTCCTGGCCGAGACCTATGCCCATTCACTGTGCTCATTGAAAGGGAAAGACGAGTTTCAAAGGCAGGTTCAGGCACACAGCGAATTGATCCAAGAATACTTCGGTCAGGTCCCCAAAGTATTCAGAAATACAGAGCTGATCTACTCCGATGAGATTGGCGCCATGGTGGCAGACATGGGTTATAAAGCCATGCTGACCGAGGGAGCCAAACATATACTGGGGTGGAAGAGCCCCAATTACCTGTATTGCAATGCCATCAATCCCAAGCTTAAGGTCTTGTTGAAGAACTTCAAGCTGAGCGACGACATTGCCTTCAGATTCTCCAACAAGGCTTGGCCCGAATACCCGCTCACGGCAGAGAAATATGTTGGATGGCTGAATCAGGCTCCCGAAAAGGAAGAGGTGATCAATCTTTTCATGGATTATGAAACCTTCGGGGAGCACCAATGGAAAGAGACCGGAATTTTTGATTTCCTGAAAGCACTTCCGGAAAAAGTATTCAAGAAAAGCCCCTATACCTTCAGCACTCCCTCGGAGGTAGCCAGCAAACTCCAGGTTGTGTCGGCGGTAAACGTCCCCAATGCCATATCATGGGCCGATGAAGAGCGTGACCTGACTGCCTGGTTGGGGAATGAGTTGCAGAATGAGGCATTCAACAAGCTTTACTCACTGGGCGAGAAAGTGTATGCATCCGGCGATGATACACTGAAGCAGGACTATACTTACCTGCAGGTAAGTGACCATTTCTACTACATGTCCACCAAGTTTTTTTCCGACGGAGAAGTTCATTCTTATTTTAATCCTTACGATACTCCGTACGATGCGTTCATAAACTACATGAATGTCCTCAGCGATTTTGAGATCCGGGTCAATGCTTCGGTTCGCGCTGAGACAGATGACCAGGTGGCCCGCCTGAGCAAGATCATCAGGGAGAAGGAGGAGCAACTGGAGAAACTGGAAAAACGCCTGGCACAGGAGGTGACAGATACTCCTGTGAAAGCTAAGGCCAAAAAAACCCCGGCAGCCAAGAAAGCCCCGGCAGCCAAGAAGACCCCGGCAGCCAAGAAGACCGCTTCGGGCACCAAAGCAGCATCTGCTGATGCCAAGAAAGCCCCGGCCACTGCTAAAAAGAAGAGTTCAACCAGCAAAAAAAGTTAACACCTGATACATATTGAATGATGAAAAAACCTGATTATATATTCGAGGTTAGTTGGGAAGTATGCAATAAAGTGGGAGGCATCCATACGGTGATTTCTACCAAGGCACTTTCCGTGGAGAAGGAAATGAAGGACCACTATATTACCATGGGTCCGGATGTGTGGAGAGAGAATGTGGAGCATCCGGAGTTCCAGGAGGACCCGGACCTCTTTCCGGAATGGAAGGAGAGTGCAAGCAGGGAAGGATTGCGTGTGCGGATCGGTAGGTGGAAGATCAAGGGAAGCCCCATTGCCGTCATGCTTGATTTTACCCCCTTCATTCAAAAGAAGGACGACATATTCAAGGAACTCTGGGAGAGCTACAAGCTGGATTCCATCAGCGGACAATGGGATTATATTGAACCTGCCTTGTTTGGATATGCAGCGGGCAAAGCCATAGATAGCTTTGCGCGTTTTTATGACCTGGAGGAGAAAAACCTGGTGGCCCACTTCCATGAATGGCAGACTGGGGGAGGCCTGCTCTACCTGGAAAAGTACCTGCCCAGCGTGGGTACGGTCTTCACCACCCATGCCACTACGGTGGGTCGTTCCATTGCAGGAAATAATCAGGTGCTGTATTCCCAGATGGATCAGCTGAACGGGGATCAAAAAGCCCGGGAGCTCAATGTGGTCGCGAAACATTCACTGGAGAAGCTGGCTGCCAGGCATGCAGATACTTTTACCACCGTCAGTCAGCTTACTGCACGGGAGTGCAAGCAGTTCCATGAACGAGAAATAGATGTGGTACTTCCCAATGGGTTTGAGGATAGTTTTGTCCCCGGCAAGAGCGATTTTGAAGAGAAGAGGAAATTGGCCAGGGAGAAGATGTTAAAGATAGCCTCCACCCTCTCTGGCGATCCATTGCCAAAGGATACCTTGCTGATGGCCACCAGCGGACGTTATGAATTCAGGAACAAAGGGATCGACCTGTTCATAGATGCCCTGGGTGAATTGAACCGCGATAAATCCTGCAAGCACAACGCGGTGGCCTTCCTGTTAATCCCGGCCAACCATTACGGACCCCGCAAGGACCTGGTGGAAGGTTTGGATATTAAAGCCGGTGTGGACATGCCCCAGAAGCACCTGACCCATAACCTGCACTATGCCGAGCATGACCAGATTCTCAACCGGATCAGGCACAATGGCTTAAACAATACCAAGGAGGACAGGGTGAAAGTGATCTTTGTTCCCTCTTACCTCAACGGAAATGATGGGGTTTTCGACCTCACTTATTATGATGTGTTGATTGGCCTGGATCTGACCCTGTTCCCATCCTATTACGAACCCTGGGGATATACCCCGCTGGAAAGCCTCGCCTTCAGTGTACCCACGGTAACGACCAGCCTTACCGGATTTGGATTGTGGGTAAACAACAAGTATAAAAAGGAACTTAGTGGAATTACCGTCATACCACGGGATGATTTTAACGACAAGGATGTGGTCAGCGGAATCACCAGGGCGATCTTTGATTCCTGTGCCCAGGAACCTAAAATGAAAGAGGGAGCCAGGGAGGGAGCCTATGCCATTTCGCGCATTGCACTCTGGGACAACCTGATCAAGAATTACTGGAAGGCCTATGACCATGCCCTTGAGTCTGCTTCGGGCAAAGAAGTGGTATATTATGAAAAGGAGCGGATCGAAAAACTCCCGGAAACAGAGCAGGCACTGATCGACATTCATCCCTTCTGGAGAAGGGTGCAGGTACAGCAGAACATTCCTGAGCCACTGAAACCCCTGGAAGAGCTTTCCAAAAACCTCTGGTGGTCGTGGACGCAGGAAGCCATCGATCTGTTTGCCTCCATTGATCCCGACTTGTGGAAGGAGGTGAGCGAAAATCCCCTGGAGCTGCTTGAGCAGTTGCCGTATGAGACCATGAAAAAGCTGGCGGCGGACCAGGAATTCATCTCGAAACTCCAGGAAGTGCATGGCGCATTTACAGCCTATATGGAGGAAGCACCCAGACAGGGGATGCCCTCCATCACCTATTTCAGCATGGAGTATGGGATCCACAATTCCCTGAAGACCTTTTCGGGGGGACTGGGCCTTTTGGCAGGGGATTATCTGAAGGAGGCCAGCGATTACAACATACCCCTCACAGGGGTGGGATTGCTTTACCGCTACGGTTACTTCAGGCAGGTGATCTCAGCTGGGGGAGAACAGGTGGCCCTGAGCGATGCCCAGCATTTTTCACGTTTGCCGGTCACTCCTGTGAGGGATGAAGAGGGGCAATGGAAAACTGTTCAAATTGTGTTTCCGGGCCGCACCCTGAGCGCCAGGATATGGAGGGTGCAGGTGGGCAGAATCCCCCTGTATTTGCTCGATACTGATTTTGAGGACAACCAGGAAGGTGACCGTGGCATCACACACAATTTATATGGAGGCGACAATGAGAACCGCCTGAAGCAGGAGATTCTGCTGGGCATTGGCGGTATCCGGGCTCTGCGGGCCATCGGATTGGATACAGACCTCTATCACTGCAATGAGGGCCATGCTGCTTTTACCAGCCTGGAGCGTTTGCGGGAATACATACAAATTGAGAATATGACCTTCCCCGAAGCGGTGGAATTGGTCAGGGCTTCCAGCCTTTTCACCACCCACACACCCGTACCGGCAGGCCACGACTCATTCGAGGAGGATCTATTGCGCACCTATGTGGCCCATTATCCGGAAAGGATGAGGATCACCTGGAACCAGTTTATGGACCTGGGCAGGTATCATCCCAACCAGAGGAACGAGAAGTTCTCCATGAGTGTGCTTGCTGTAAGGCTTTCACAGGAAGTGAATGGGGTAAGTAAGCTGCATGGTGAAGTATCCAGGGAAATGTTTACGGGAATGTGGCCCGGTTATATGACCGAGGAATTGCATATCGGTTATGTGACCAATGGCGTGCATCTTCCCACCTGGTTAAGTCCGGCATGGAAAAAATTATACGAAAGAACCTTTGGGGAGGATTGTTTCCTGAAGCAGGAAGACCGGGAAATGTGGAGCAAGATCAAAGAGGTTCCGGATGGGGAGATCTGGAAGTTAAGATCAGAAGAAAGGGGTCTTCTGATCAATCACATCCAGGACCGTCTTGCAGAAGCATCTACCAAAGTGATGGATAATCCTGGCCAGATGCTGGAGATCTCTGCTGCACTGGATCCGAAAGTGCTGACCATCGGTTTTGCCAGGAGGTTTGCCACCTACAAGCGTGCCCATTTGCTGTTTTCGGACCTGGACCGCCTGGCCAGGATAGTGAACAATCCGGAAAAACCGGTGCTGTTCGTATTTGCAGGCAAGGCCCATCCCAGGGATATTCCCGGTCAGGACCTGATCAAAATGATTGTCGGTATATCCAAACGACGAGAATTCATCGGGAAAATCATATTCCTGCAGAATTACGACATTCAGTTGGCCAAGCGCCTGATCAGGGGCGTCGATATCTGGCTCAATACCCCCACCCGGCCGCTGGAAGCATCAGGAACCAGTGGTGAAAAGGCCGTGATGAACGGAAGCATGCATTTCAGTGTATTGGATGGATGGTGGGCCGAAGGTTACCGCGAGGATGCAGGGTGGATGCTGCCCATTGATCGCTCATTCGACAATCAGGAATTGCAGGATGAATTGGATGCGGAACGTCTTTACACCACACTGGAGAATGACATTACCAAAAAATTCTATGAGCGTAACCAGGAAGGGGTGCCGGAAACCTGGGTGGGAATGATTAAGAATTCCATCGCCCATGTGGCACCGGAGTTTACCATGAACAGGATGCTCCGCGATTACATCGACCGTTTCTACCTGAAACTCTTCGAGCGGTCCAAAAAACTCAAAGAGAAGGACCGGCTCATTCCCAAGGAACTGGCCCTGTGGAAGCACAGGATCCTCAGCGAATGGAAGGGAATCAAGGTGGTGGAATATGATTTTCCCGATATCAACCGGGAGGAATTTAGGGTGGGACATAGCTATACAGGCAAGGTATTGCTTGACCTGGGGAAGCTATCTGCCGAAGAAATAGGCGTGGAGATGGTCCATACCAGGGGGGGTGATGGCGATGAACCCCGGATATTCGTGGGCACAGAGGACTTCGAATGCACCAGGATTGATGGTTCTCTGGCAGAGTATACTTTTGTGCAAAACGTGGACGAAACCGGGGTGTTTGATATTGGGTTCAGGATCTATCCCAAACACGAACTGATTCCGCACCGGATGGATTTTCCGGTGGTGAGGTGGATATAGGGTCCGAGCGTAGCCCGCAGGTTGGAATGGAGAAGTTGGTGGTTCATGCCTGGTAAACTGTGACCAGGCGCACCCTATCGCACCCGGGGAATGTCCTTGCGCTCCAGCACCAAGGCTGTGCGGGAAGGAAGGTAGAGTTTCAGATTCTGCTTGAGCCCAAAGGAGCGTTCCACCTGCGTGCGGTGAACCACTGCACTGTCGTATCTTCCAAAACCTCCGAAAGCAGGATCGTCGCTGCACAGCAATGAATGGTACTTTCCTGCGTCCACAGCGAATCCATAGTCGGTGTAGGAGTTTGCAGGGTGGAAATTGAATACAAAAAGCAGGCCTTTTCGTTCAAAGGCAATGATCAGGTCGGCCTGGTCTGTCTTGACATGCTGACAGTGGGCTGAATATATGCTGAATTTCTTGATGAGCAGGATCATTGCCCTGTCAAAATCACCCAGCTGGTGATAGCGTAGCTCTTTGTTTTCCAGCAGTTTCCATTGCCGGCGGGCATACTGGAAGGACCAGTTATTGCCTTCCCTGGGAAAATCGATCCATTCGGGATGACCAAACTCATTGCCCATGAAGTTGAGGTATGCATTCCCGGCGGTGGCAGCAGTGATCAGCCTGATCATTTTATGGAGTGCCATTCCACGGTCCACCACCAGGTTCTGAGATCCCTTGTTCATGTGCCAATACATGTCCTTATCGATCAGCCGGAAGATAATGGTCTTATCACCGACCAGGGCCTGATCGTGCGATTCGGCATAGCCCACGGTCTTTTCATCGGCCCGTTTGGAGGTGAGTTCATGGAAGATCTCGGGCATGTTCCATTGCTCATCGCCCCTTTCTTTGATGGTCTTGATCCAATAATCGGGTGTGCCCATGGCAAGGCGGTAATTGAATCCCACGCCACCCTGGTCCACCGGGACGGCCAGTCCGGGGTAGCCACTCATATCTTCGGCAATGGAGATGGCTCCGGGCCTGATCTCCTGGATCATCTTGTTGGCCAGGGAGAGATAGCAAATGGCATCCTCATCCTGTCCCCCGTCAAAATAAAAATCATAGCTGGTAAAATCCCGTTCAAGACCGTGGTCATAATACAACATGCTGGTGACGCCGTCGAAGCGAAAACCATCAAAGCGGTACTCCGATAGCCAGTAATTGACGTTGGACAGCAAAAAGTGGGTCACTTCATTCTTGCCATAATCAAAACAGAGTGAATCCCAGGCCACATGTTCCCTTCGGTGACCGCCATGGAAAAACTGGGCAGGATTGCCGTCCAATTTCGCCAGGCCTTCATTTTCGTTTTTTACCGCATGTGAGTGAACGATATCCATGATCACAGCCACTCCATGCCTGTGGGCTTCGTCGATCAGTTCCTTTAACTCTTCAGGAGTGCCGAAGCGTGAACTGGCAGCAAAGAAGTTGGATACATGGTAGCCGAAAGAACCATAATAGGGGTGCTCCTGGATGGCCATCAGCTGAAGGGTATTGTAGCCGGCATTGATCACGTGTGGGAGTACTTTTTTCCTGAATTCTGAATAACTTCCCACCTTGTATTCTTCCGTGGCCATGCCTATGTGTCCCTCATAGATCAGGGGCTGAAAACCTGCAAGACGGGGCGAAGGATGCTTCCACGCATAGGGCTTTTCAGGGATCCAAACCTGGGCATCGAAGACTTTGGTATCAGGGTCCTGCACCACCCGGTTGCACCAGGCCGGAATCCGTTCCCCTTCTCCTCCTTCCCACCGCACCAGCAGCTTGTACCGGTCGCCGTGAGTGATGCTTCCCTCTTTCAGGCGAATCTCCCAATTGCCATGCTCCAGCCTTTCAAAGCGATATGCCTCTTTCACCTGCCAGTCATTGAAAGCTCCGATGAGGAAAATCTCCCTGGCATTGGGCGCCCACTCTCTCATTACCCAGCCTTGTTCCATGGGATGCAGTCCGAACCACAGGTGCCCACTGGCAAAAGATTGCAAGGAGCCACTCCCGGTCAGATCATGCTCACGGGAGATGGTCTTTTCCATGCGTCTTATTATAGCTGCCCTGTATGGCTCGAGCCAGGGATCGTTTTTGATGAGACCGGGATCATTCATAGGGCATGATTAAGTTTTGATTAACAGCAGCTGTCAAGCTTTCATGACGAAAAATACTAATTTAGGGACTTTAAACCACAGCCCCTGTATGAAAGTACAGTTAATTAACGAATCTTTTGAGCTCAACAGACCGGTGGCCACCATCGGGATCTTTGACGGGGTGCATCAGGGACACCAGTTTATTCTGGATCATCTGAAGAAGCAGGCCAGGGCGCACGGGGGAGAATCGGTGGTGGTCACCCTCTGGCCTCACCCCAGGATTGTGCTGAACAAGGATATGCAGGGGTTTAAATTGCTGCATACACGGGACGAAAAGATCAGGGAACTGGAAGCCAATGGAATCGATCAACTGGTCATTGTTCCCTTCAGTAAGGAGATCGCTTCCCTTTCCGCTTGTGATTTCGTCCAGCGTTACCTGGTCGATAAGTTGGGGGTGGAGGTGTTGTTGGTGGGCTATGATAACCGCTTCGGGAAGGACCGCATGGGAGATCCGGAAGGACTGCAGATGTGTGCCGAGAAAAATAAGTTCCGCATTGAGAAATTACCGGAATTCAGTACGGGCAGCGGAAGGGTAAACTCCACCACAATCAGGGAGTCCATTCTGAAAGGGGATCTGGTAAAGGCCTCACAAATGCTGGGTTACCACTATTATCTCAGTGGAACCATCGTGGAAGGGAATCACATAGGCAGGAAGATGGGATTTCCAACGGCCAACATTCATCCTGTGGATCCCTATAAACTGATACCCATGAATGGAGTATATGCCATACGGGCCGAGCTTCGGGGGAACATATACAAGGGAATGCTGAATATAGGATTCAGGCCCACCATTGACAGTGCATCGGCGGTAAAGACCATTGAGGCCCATCTCTTTGATGCATCAGGGAATTTTTACGAAGAGGCGGTGGTGATCCACTTCGTAAAACGGGTGAGAGACGAAATGCGGTTCAGCGGCATTGAAGCATTGAAAGCACAGCTGGAAAAAGACAAGGCTGCCATAGAGCAACTGTTGTGATCAAACAAACCCGCGGTTCTGCTTGTTCTACAAAGGCACGGCCTAAGTTTCAACTGTACAAGTTCACAGATGGGGCTTAGCATTTCTC
>CBDTYO010000008.1:0-23652 GCA_965364615.1 uncultured Bacteroidia bacterium | reverse complement strand
GTTGCTGTATTTTTTGCAGGCCCCATTGCTGGCTTTGTTCATGTCCTGGTTCACCCGCTATACCAGTCCGGGCTCCACCATCGGGGACTATGTCTTTCGGGCCAACGAAAACCTGGCTCCGTTTATTTTCATGGGGATCATCGTCTCCCTGTTCAATGGGTTGATGGTGAGTGCACAGGAGATCATCAAGGACCGGAAAATCGTGGAGCGGGAATCCTTTCTGAACCTGAGCCGCCTGAGTTATCTGCATGCAAAAATCCTGGTGCTCTTCACGATCTCAGCCGTACAAACCCTGTCTTTTGTACTGGTGGGCAACGCCGTTCTTGAGATCAGGGGAATGGTCTTTCATCACTGGGCCATGTTCTTCACCATGTCCTGCGTGGCCAATTTGATCGGACTGAACATTTCGTCCGGTGTGAACTCGGTGGTCACCGCCAACAGTGTGATCCCCTTCATTGTGGTGCCCCAGCTCTTGTTCAGCGGGGTGATGATCCCCTTTGACAGGCTTAATAAGGTATTCGAAAATCCGGAGATTGTGCCTTTCATCGGTGAATTGATGCCTTCACGCTGGGCCTATGAGGCTGTGGCGGTGCATCAGTTCAAGGGAAATAAGTTTACCAGGGAATTTTACAAGATTGACAGGGACAGGAGCAATGCCATATACCACAACTATATCGTTCGGCAACTGGAAGCTGAATTGAATGAACTCCATACTGCCTTTCATTCCTCCGGCGGAGTGCTTCCGGAATCCAGTTTTGACAGATTGGCACTGGTTCAAAACGAGTTGAACGAACTGGGAGAACTGAATCTTGTTGCCTCCTTTGGAAAGTTGGAGGAAATTGGCTCTGAAGCCTTTGCAGAGCCCCATTACCAGTCAGCCATGGATTCTTTGCGGAAAGCCGAGGTCAAACTTGTAAGCATGAGAAATCGGGCAGAGGAGCAGAGAGAAGAGCTTTCAGTCAAACTGATTCAGGAGTGGGGTGGGGAGCAGGCTTTCAATGAAATGAAAAACAGGCATACCAATAGGAAACTGGAGGAAATGCTAGAGAATAAACTCGCGCATGTGGTGGTATGGAACAACCGGTATGTTCGAAAGGAATCGCCCATTTACCAGCTGCCTAAATCAAAAGCCGCACGTGCCCAATTGTATGCACCTGTGAAACGGGTAGGATCCGTCAAGGTGGATACCTACTGGTTCAATATGCTCATATTGTGGTTCTCGGCCCTGCAGCTATATATCATATTGGCCAATGATCTTCCGCGCAGGTTCAGCACCTGGAACCAGGTACGTAAGTTGCGCAAAAGGACCTAGCCACCTGCAGCATTGGCCATTTTTCTTTATCTTCCCTTGTAAATAGTATTTCTAAAACCTGCGGATATGAAAAAACACATGCTTTTGTTGCTAATTGGAGGAATGGGATTCCTTTTATTTTCGTCTCTTGATCAGGAGCCTGCAGCCAACAGCGATTTCCCTGAAGAGATTGAATTGATCGTTAAGACATCCTGCTTCGATTGTCATAGCGCAGAAGCGAAGTCGGAGGACGCAAAAAAGGCAGTACAGTTTGATCTCTGGGACGACTATCGCGTGATCAAGAAGATTGGCATCCTCAGCAAAATAGCAGAGGTCGTTGAAGAAGACAAGATGCCTCCACAGAAGTACCTGAAAAATAAGCCCGGCGCCAAATTGAGCGAGGCGCAAAAAAAACAATTCCTGGATTGGACCGAAAAGGAGTCCGGGCGTTTGATGCAGACCAACTGATGAGGAGGTTTTTTAAGTGGGCCGGCATTTGTCTGGCAGCCGCATTGATCGTGATTCAGTTTTTCCGGCCTGATAAAAATATGGGTTCACCCGACCCGGCAGAAGATTTGCTGATGCTCAGCTCTGCTCCGGAGCCAGTGGCCCGATTGATCAGGAACGCATGTTATGACTGCCATTCCAATCAGACGAATTATCCCTGGTACAGCCAAATTGCCCCCGTTTCATGGTACTTGCACATGCATATCAAAAAGGGCAAAGAAGATCTGAATGCCAGTACATACGGTAGCCTGGAGAAAGCGGACAAAATTGAAATGCTGGTCGATCTTTGTGAGGTGGTGGAAGCCGGAACCATGCCTCCGGGCAGCTATGAACTTCTGCATAAGTCAGCCAGGCTCAGTGAGAAGGACAAAGAATCGATTTGTGCCTGGAGCGAGGAAGAAGCGCTGAAAGTCATGAGGGAATAGCATCCTTATGTTAAAAAAGTGAAATTTGGTCAAAGCAGGTCTTTCAGGCCATACCTTTCGTATTTAGCAGTCTCTGCAGTCCGTCCCTGCAGAGTCTCCATTCGTAAAAAAACTCTTGAAGTTTTCTTGTTCTTGTTGACTTGTAAGGCTTTAAGAAGTATTTTAGTAAAAACCGTAAAAACATACAACCATGAAAATTCTAGTGAGAGTATTGCTGTTGGGAATGCTGGCCGTCGGCGTTGCTTCCTGCAGCCTGTTTGATGTTGAAATAGATACTACCTTTTCGGGAGATCTCCTGATTGAGGTCGACGAACCCATGGTGAAATCCGCTACAGCCGACAGCTATCCTTTTCAGGCCAGTGCCACCATCGATGTCCTGGATGACGAAGATGTTTATGAGTACCAGGACAAAATAGATGACTTCATTGTTTCGGGTGTCACGGTTTCGGTAACCTCTGTCACCCCGAGCAGTGGTGTGGAGTTGCTTCCACAAACAGCTTTTACGATAACCAATGGTACCAGAACTGCCACCTGGACGCTGGCATCGAGCATGCCCGTGGAGGTTGGGACCTCTCAGGATCTGGAGGATCTCGGAAAGATCTATGAGACAGTGAACGCCATTCTGGCCGACATGAAACCCTTTACCATTTCAGCTGTTGGCAGCACCAATGTGGCACCGGTATCGGCCATCCTCCGTCTTGGAATCAACACCAAGGTCGTTGCAAATCCACTTAACTAGTGGCTGATTAAAGCACAATTCTCTGTATTTCAGGAGGCTGTCTCGGTGGGGCAGCCTTTTTTCTTCCGTGATTTAGTATTAGATTTATATCTCTCAATATCTGAATAAATACGAAACCCAATGAAAAAGAAGGTCTTTCGCCGGCTCCTGTGGGGACTCATCCTGATACTGCTTGCATTTCTTACCTGGTTTGCCTGGCCCAGGTTGCCCATCATCACCGCATTTGCAGCCAAGGGAATGTGCTCCAGTGTTTTTCTGGCCAACAAAACCCCGGAAAGGGTGATGGTGGAGGACCTGTCATTTTTTCCCATCAGCCTGGCCAAATGTACCATTGACTACGAGGAGAAAACGGTCACCGCCAAAGTACTTGGGCTGGCCAAACGCAAAGCGGTATTCAGGGAAGGACTGGGCGCAGTCATTGTGCTGGACACTCCGGAGGAGGAGCTGAAAGAGCAGTCCTTTGCCATCCCGGATCCGGGCTATGCGCAGGACACCCTCCCCTGGCCCATGGGCGATGTGGTCCCGGAATCCTTGCCTGAAGGAGTGGATTATGTGAAGCTGGAATCCATTCTGGAAAAGGCTTTTGATGCACCCGGAGAGGAGCCTTTCAAGAAAACCCTGGGAGTGGCAGTGGTCTATGACAATGAGCTGATCGGAGAGAACTACCTGGATGGTTATGATCCATGGACCAAGTTCCATGGCTGGTCCATGACCAAGACTGTGACCGGCGCCATGACCGGTGCCCTGGTGATGGAAGGAAAAATGGATGTGCAAGCCCCGGCCCATATACCCGAATGGGCAGAAGACGAACGCAGGGAAATAACGGTGGAGAACATCCTCCATATGAGCAGTGGACTGGAATGGGTGGAAAATTACTTCACCATCTCGGATGCCACAGTGATGCTGATGCAAAGCGACGACATGTTCTCCTCGGTCATCAGCAGTGAACTGGCCCATGAACCCGGAACTTACTGGAATTATTCATCGGGCGATGCCAACCTGCTGTCTGGACTGATCCGCAGAGCCATCGGGGATGAAGATGCTTACCACGCTTATGCCTATGACCGTATTTTCCATCGCATTGGCATGCTGAATACAGTGGTGGAGACCGATGCCAGCGGATTGTTTGTGGCCTCCTCTTACAGCTATGGCTCCACCCGGGACTGGGCCCGCTTTGGATTGTTGTTCCTGAACCGGGGGATTTTCGAAGGAGATACGGTGCTGGTGCCTGAGTGGGTGGATTACATGAGCACTGCTGCTCCGGCTTCCGGGGAAACCTACGGAGCAACGGTCTGGTTGAAGGAGCCTGCAGCAGAGAATGCCCTGGCAGATGTTCCTGACGACGTATTTTTTGCCGACGGATTCCTGGGACAGCGGGTGTATGTGATCCCATCCAAAAAACTGGTGGTGGTCAGGATGGGTTACAGCCTGAGCAATTTCAGCATGAATGATTTTCTGAGGGATATCATTTCCACCCTGCCTGACTAAGCTTAAGCATTGCCTTTAATGCGGTCAAAGATATCTTCAATCTCATTTTTCAAACGGAATTGCTTGTGGTCGTAGTAGGGCGTCAGATCCCATGATCGCAGTATCACTTCGTAGGCAGCCTCGTATTTGCTTTGCTTAAACAGGCCCAATCCGTAGGCATAGAGGAAGGATGCATTCTCGGGATACTTTTCCACAACGGGGATGATTAGTTCCATTCCTTCTTCCAGGCTGATCTCGTTTTCGATCAGGAACAGCGCCAGTTCATAAGTGATGTAATCATCTTCGGGTCTCAATGCATGTGCTTCCCGTAAATAGTCCTCGGCCACTTCGTAGGATTTCCCTTTGCCGAAGACTCCCGCATACCATGTAAGTATATTGCCCTCCGGCCAACCCCTTTGCTCCAGCACTTCTCTAATTGCATCAAGGTGTTCTGCAGCTTTGGCGCTGTCTCCTTGCGATACCTCACATATGGCCTCCCAATAATCGAAGGTGGATGTATGTTCAGGCCATTGCTCCTTTCCTTCCTCAAAGATTTTTTGCTCCTTGGCATGGGATCCCAGGTTGTGATAAGCCCCGCCCAGCAGAATATAGGTCCAGGCCCAGGGATGGGTATCCATTTTTTTCAGTATGTCCATGCTATTCTCAAATCCTTCGACGGCTTCCCCCCATCTCTCAAGGTTAAAATTGGTCCAGCCTTCCATATACGCCATGTAGGCAGAATAGGGATGGTGCTCCAGGTATTTTCTTATGTATTCAAGCTGAGGCAGCGGTTCTTTGTCAGCCACCGATTTCACCACCTGTACCTGAAACTGCATGGCGATGGGTAAACGTTCGATTCGTTCATAAGCCTGGTAGGCCCAATATCTGGATTGCTCAGACATGCGCAGATCTGCATAAGCATAGGCCATTTGCATCATGGCCGAAACAAAATTACTATCCACCTCGATGGCTTTATGGTAGTACTCTGCAGCACAGGAATAATCCAGTCGATTGTGACAATCGAAACCCAGGAGATATAGCTTGTATGCTTCCGGGGAACTGGTGAAGACATTGCCTATATCAAAAGCCTGTTTCTGTTTCATGCTACTGATCTCCAGGAAGTCCCTGAGAATGGCAGAGAGGGAATCGGCCAGGTCAAAAAGCGCATCCTCCTCCTCACCCTCCATCTCGAAGGATTTATAGATCTCCTCGGTTTCCGTGTTCATGATATTGGCCGTAATTCTCACCTTTGTTCCTGATTTGTGCAGATTTCCCACAATCACGGTATTGGCCTCAACCTTTTTGGCCATTTCTCCGGCCAATGATGGCGTAAGACCGGCAAGGTTGAGATCCGCTCTCCCATTTACCAGGTTGGTCATGGTCTCAAATTGCCTGACCGATAACTCCTCTGAATTTGAAAGGGAAGTAATCAGCAGGTTCTGAATGCCCCCCTGCCAGAGATTGAAAATGGTATCACCGGTCATGTTTTTAAATGGCATGACAGCGACAGAAATCTGATCCGGCATCTTTCGGCGGAGGCGGGAGTCCTGGTTCCCAAAGATCTTTGGATAAACGAGTATTGCAACCACCACAAGCAAGACTGCAATCGCTCCATCGCTCAATCTGAGCTTCCTTCGATGAATTGTTTCGGATTCTGGCGTAAGATCTTCCTCAGCTACGGGACCGGTCTTGACCACCCCCTGGGGGGTAATATCAAAGACCCAGGAAAGCACAAAGGCCACAGGCAATCCCGCAATGAGAAGTACGATCACCAGAGTGACTGTCCAGTCTGGTAAACCCAGCCTGGGAAGCATGATATCTGCCGCTTCCATCAAAATAAAGGCGGTGGCAGCGTACATGGCCAGCACCTTGGGTACGCCCCGCCTCTTGAGTTCCTTCCAGAATCCGGGTTTGCTTTTGGACATCTATGCAAGGGATGGGTTCTCTGCAATATACAATCTGGGATGCAAGAAGTCAAATGGGTGTCTTTCCGAACAAACCAATAATGCTTACCTTGTACCTATGGCCGATGAACTATCTAAGTGTTTTTCTCAAAAACCAAATTCATGAAAACCCGAAAGATCTTTTTATGTCTCTTGTCCCTTTCCCTGATGCTGATCCTGTTTTCCTGCGGATCTGACCAGGGATCCTCTTTTTACAGGAATGCTGATTTTAATGCCGGCTGGATGTTCCATCTGGGCGATCCGGAAGGAGCTGCAGATACGGATCTGAATACCAGTGACTGGGAAGAGGTCCACCTGCCCCACGATTGGAGCATCATCGATTATGAAATTCAGGACTCCCTGCATCACGGGCCTTTCTTCAAGAACCTCCCGGGAGGAGTGGACGTGGGTTACCTGAGGGATGGTACTGCCTGGTACAGGAAGGAGTTTGTCACCCCGGCCAGATTGGGCGATAAGCGGGTCATCCTGGGTTTTGACGGGGTCCAGTCTCAGATGGAACTATGGGTGAACGGGAAGAGGATGGGAGAGCATGTGTACGGTTACACTCCCTTTCAGTTTGACATTACTTCGGCCTTGCATGAGGCCGGCAAGACCAATGTGGTTGCCGTCAGAACCGTGAATCCGGGGGAAAACTCCAGGTGGTTTACCGGGGCAGGCATCTACCGGGAAGTGACTTTGTCCCTGTTAAGTCCGGTGTCCATTGCTCCCTGGGGGGTGTACATCACCACTCCCAAGGTGACAGACGAAACAGCAGAGGTCCGGTTGGAGGTGTCTGCGAGCAATCTGTCAGAAACGGCCGCCGAGATGCACATCGAGTTGAGCATCCTGACTCCGGATCAAGAGATCCTGGAGTTTCAATCCACCGGTGCAATGGCAGAACCTGGCGGTGAGGCCTCCCTAAATGCCTCCTGCGAAATCAGTGTTCCTTCGTTGTGGAGCCCTGATGATCCGAAATTATATACGGCTGAGGTGACATTGCTGTCCAATGGCGAAGAAGTGGACCGTTACCAACAGGTCTTTGGGATCCGGTCCATTGCCTATAGCGTGGAGGAAGGTTTTTTGTTGAACGGGAAAGAAGTCCTGATGAAGGGGGCATGCATGCATCACGATAACGGGCTCCTGGGGTCAGCAGCTTTTAAGGATGCCGAGTACCGGAGGGTGAAGATCATGAAGGAGCATGGATACAATGCCATCCGGACCAGTCACAATCCACCCTCGGAGCACTTCCTGAATGCCTGTGATGAGCTGGGGGTGCTGGTCATTGATGAGTCTTTTGATCAATGGATCAAGCCCAAACGTCCCAACGATTATTCAAACTATTTTGAAGAATGGCACGTCAGGGATGTGCAGGCCATGGTGTATCGCGACCGGAACCATCCCAGCGTGGTGATGTGGAGTTTAGGGAACGTGGTACAGTAGAGGGCCAATCCCGAAGGGATTGAAATTGGAAAGGAACTGAAAGCCCTTATCCGGGAGGTGGATGACAGCCGCCCGGTGACCCAGGCGGTCTGTTTTTTCTGGGATAATCCGGGAAAGACCTGGGAGTATTCTGCAGGGGCCTTCAGCATGCTGGATCTCGGAGGCTACAATTACCAGTTCATGGAGTATGAATCGGATCATCAGCTTTATCCTGAACGGCTGATGTACGGATCAGAAACTTTTCCCATAGTTGCCTGGGAAAACTGGGAGATGGTAAAGCGGCATAGCTATGTAGTGGGCGATTTTGTCTGGACGGGCATGGACTATATAGGGGAGTCAGGCATCGGGCACAATCGCCTGGTGGGTGAAAATACGGGTCAGCCAAGCTTCCTGAAGCCCTGGCCCTGGTACATAAGCTGGTGCGGTGATTTGGATATCGTGGGCAATCAAAAACCTCAATCTTACTACCGGGATATCCTATGGGGGGAAAGCAATCTGGAGATGATGGTGAGCAGACCGGTTCCCGAAGGCATGAGATCTGAGACCAGCTACTGGGGGTGGCATGATGAGTTGCCCCATTGGAACTGGGAAGGACACGAAGGCAGACCCATGAAAGTGAAAGTATATACTTCTTACCCGGAAATAAGGCTGGAACTGAACGGCGAAGTCATTGGATCCAGGATCCTTGATTCCCTGGACCGCTGCGTGGCAGAATTCACGCTGCCCTATGCTGCAGGGGAATTGAAAGCCATCGGGATTCAGGGAGGTGCTGAAGCAGAAAGCCTTTCTCTGACTACCACCGGAGAGGCCAGTCAATTACAGCTTGAACCGGAGAAGGAAGAGGTTCCCGCCGAGAAGAATTCCCTGATCTTCATCCCGGTATCCGTGCTTGATGCAGACGGGTTGCCCGTACCCACCGATGCGTCAGAGCTGAAGATCACCGTGTTGGGTCCGGCCACCCTCCTGGCAGCCGGGAATGCCAATCCCGAACTCCAGGGAAGCTTTACAGATGATGTATTTCACCTGTTCAGAGGCAAAGCCTTGGTCATACTCCGTTCGACCGGCAAGGCGGGAAACATTGTGGTGGAGGTCACAGCCCGCGAACTGAAACCGGATAGTCTGACTCTTTTTGCATACTAAGCCGGGTATTACAGATCTGGAAATCCGTCATCTATCCATTTCTGCAGCAGGCTGATATTGCATTCGGAGAGTTGCTGGTTGGTGGGCATTTTTGCATAACCGGGTTCATACCTGATGGATCCCATCAGGCTGCCATTCCCGGCCAGGGCCACCATATCCTCATATCCTGCGATGACAATTCCTCCCCCCGCACTACCAGCGCTGTGACAACCTGTACAATAGGTTTCCATCATGGGCCAGATTTGTCCCGAGAAGGTGACATTGGAAGTATCGCAGCCATCGCTGCAGGCATTGTTTTGTGCCCCCTGGGCGATCCATTGTCTCATCATCTCAATCTGTTCACCGTTCCATGGATCGTTGGGTGGGGGCGGCATCAGATCGTCTCCGTCATCGGTGAGTGTTTCCATGAATTCACTGTCCTTGGGATCACCCGGCTTAATTCCGCCGGTCCGTATGATGGAGGCATAATCGGTGAGGATCACTCCATCCCTGTGTGAATCATTGTCGTGACAGCCCGTGGTGGCGCAGGAAGAAACCACCAGGGGAAGTACATCATTGATGAAATAGACCGTATCCGGGTCGCAGGTGCTGCTCACCTCCTCTTGTTCATTGGGGTCCGGCACGGAAAGCTCCCGGCCCGGGATCTGATATTTTGTACAGGAGAGGGTAAGCAGGGAGATGAGGGCTACGAAAATTGGGGTGCACTGTTTAAGCATATTTTTCATAGAGCAGTGCGTTTGAACTTAGAAACGGCATTTCCGGCATTTTGTTTCCTGCATTGTTGCTCACGTTCTTTATTTGTAATCTGTTCAAATAGCAGCAGGAATTTGCCTGATTCTGGCATCCTAATTTCTGGCATGCACTGGTGCCCAATTTCTGGTATGCACTGACGGACCCATTTTACGGAGTATGGCAATGAACAGGATGATGCTCAATGCCAGTACCAGAGTCCAGATGATGAAATGGGAATCTATGCCAGTCTGGTATATGGGTTCCCTCTGAAACTGTCCTCCCAGGTCGGTCCACCAGAAGGTAAAGTTGAAAACATCCATGATAACATGGGCTATGATCCCCGGGATGAGAGAACCCGAATAATAGGCTAAGGAGCCAAAGAGCACGCTTATGAGGAAGATTTGAACCAGAATGGGACCGGACCAGGCCTGGTGCAGGTGGACCAGGACAAATACCACTGATACCACGCTTATGGCCAGAAAGGGTGAATAGCGTTTCTCCATGGGCACTTGCATGTAGCCCCTGAAACCTGTTTCCTCGCATATTCCCGCTACCACCGAGATCATTATTACCACAAGCCAGGCTGTCCAGGTGGGCAGGGCATTCACAAAGTCATATTCCACCAGAAACTCTTTGGATGGAAATTCTGACAAGCGAAAGGTAACCACCAGCCCGGACTGCTCAATCAGAACAATCAAAGCCGCTGCGAGCAGGGAGAGTATCCAAATCCGGCGGGAAAGTCTGGTACTTCTGAAATTCAGAGCCCTTTTCTTTCTGCCCTTTTTGGGTCCCCAGTGTCCGCCAAAGAATTTCAGATACACCCAGAGGAAGGCAATCATCAGGATAAATGGCCAGGGGAAAGGCAGTGTAGTTCCCATCAGGGTCCATGTACCCACACCCAGAGTACTTACAGCAAAACCGGTAAGAATTGCTCTAATCATCAGTGGCAGCCGATGCCAGATGAAGTTAATTCGCTCCACTGTATTTGTTTTTTGCTTTTCCATCGTTCAGTTTTTATTCCAAATATCAGGAAGCAAAATCAGTGAATCGACCGGATTCATGAAGGCGGACCAATTAATTAGGCACTAGCGTACCAGTTTTCTGTACTCTGTAGGGGTAGTACCGCTCAGTTTTTTGAATTCCTTGTTGAAGGAAGATTTTGAATTAAACCCGGCCTCGTAAAGAATTTCAAGGATGGTCACTTTGGGATCCGAGGTCCTCATGAGGTTCTTTGCCTCCTCACAGCGGTAGGAATTGATAAAGTCGAAGAAGTTTTTCCCGGATCGCTGGTTGATTACCTGGGAGAGGTCTTTGGAAGAAATTTGCATGTGCCTGGCCAGGGTCTGCAGGCTTAGATCCGGATCAAGGTAGAGTTTCTCGGTTTCCAGAATGGAGAGCAATTGAGAAAAATATCTTTCCAGCTCATCTTGTTTGAGCTTGGAACCCGTATATTTTTCTCTGGCTTCCTTCAATTCGATACCTGCAAAAATCTCCGGTTGATGTAAGGCTTTTACCAGTACCCGGTTGATGAAAAAAAAGGTGATGATAAGCAGAAGGATGAGGCTGTTATATAGGAATATTAAATTTCCAAGGGCCGGAATCACGTTGTGAATCATGGCAACCACTGTAATCACCGCAAATGACTGAAGGATGAACTTCAACCAGTTCAGGTTGATTTTATCCAGCGTTGAAAACTTATTCTTAATCACATTGCGGTAAGTATTGATGGTTCTGTTTGCCAGCAATAAGTAAATGAGGGTATACACATATACAGATAATCCACCCAGATATACCCAGGCTGGCAAAGAGGCATTTACGATTTTTTGGGTGAGTTGTCTTTGCTCTTCGGGATTCAGCATGACCAGCAAGTAGATCAGGTACAGGCAATAGCCCAAAAATGGGATCAGGTGAAGCAGATCCTTTGCTTTCCACTGCAAATCACGATATACAATCCTTCTGACGTAAAAGTAGATCAGGGGGCCATAAAGGAAGAAGAAACCATCATCAATGAGATGCATTGCCTGAAGCCTGAATTCTATTCCACTTATGCGCAAGGCAAAATCTCCCAGACTTAATGCAAACAGCAGAAATACCAAACCCAGCAATCCATTGTTCCTTCGATCTCCTTTTTTGTGTGTAAACAGAAACACAGACACAAAAAGCAACTGAAAGGAAGCCAGGATGGAGATTATGCCGCTGAGGTAGTCTTTCATGAACCTAGCTTAGAAAAGATTGCAAGCCCTCCTGAAGATCCTCAAGAAACTGCTTTATTTCTTTCACGAATTCTTCCTGTTTCCTTTCCCGGTTAATGGTCAGATGAACCACTACCTTATCCCGTGCAGGCGGGTATCCGGTGGTGATCGTCCATGCCAGGGCATTGGGGCAATCCAGCATGGAGAACCTGACTCCGCCCATGATCTGGTCCCGGCGAAGGGTGAAATCGCCCCACATACCCCCAATGGAACAAATTTCTTCCCCATGATCCATGGGGAAAATGCTTTCACAAAAATGCTCCAGGTTGGCCAGGCTGAGCTTCTGGTGCAATTCCTTTTCAGTGGACTTTGCTTCTACGATCTTAAAATATTCCATAAAGGTGGCTCCATAAGCTGGGGCTTATGATTTTCTTTGAAATAAAGTATAAATATATTCTCGTGTATCTCCGGATGGCATCAGGTAGGTGTAATCGAACGCTTTGATCAGGGAAAATCCTTCTCCCAGTTGTTCATGCAGCATATGCTGGTCGTATCTGTATACCTGAAGGCCGCTGCATTTTTCGGCTCCATCCAGGTTGAAGGCAGCAATGATCACATAGCCTTCTGCTTTCACCAGTTTACGAAGCAGGTCGAAATAGGCACGCCGATCGGCGGGATCTGTGAAGAAATGAAGCACTGCGCGATCATGCCAGAGATCCACCTGCTCGAGAGCGTATAACAGATCGGGCCTGGTCAGATCATCCACCATCCACTGCACCTTTCCGGCCAGCTGAGGTCCCAGCCGGTCCTTCAATTTTTCCAGGGCGGAGGCACTAATGTCATTGGCCACGATTTTTTTGTAGCCCCTTTTCAGCAATATATCTACCAGGGTGGTAGCCCCCGCCCCCACGTGAAGCATGGAAGCATCTTCTGGCAGGCCGCAAGCTTCTATTAACTCCAGCGAAGGATCGGGATTTTCCTCGAACCAGCCAAGCTCATTTACGGGCTGTCTCTGATAGACCTGTTCCCAATGGTCTTTCTGCTTCATCCTGTTCCGCTTTGGCTTTAAATGTAAGAATTCTGATCGAATGGTTGGATTCTCTTACAAAGCCCACATAAAATTTGCTTTCATTGCCCATTATAACCTATATTTATCCCTTTACCAAAAACAGCATTATGAAAAGAGTTAGCACAATTCTCGTACTCCTTTTGGCAGTGTGTACCCTGTATGGACAGGATATCATAGGAACCTGGAATGGGTCTTTCACAGTCGAGCCTCCCGGAGCAGATTCGGTCACCCTGAGGATCGTATTCCATATTGAAGCTGCAGACGAAGGCTTCACCTCTACCTTGGACAGTCCGGACCAGAATGCCTTCGATATACCGACTGACGCGACCACGTTTGCAGAAAAGGAGTTAAGCATTAAAATCGAACAACTTGGTTTTGGGTACACGGGCAAACTCACCGATCCCAAGAACATAGACGGTTCATTTACCCAGTTGGGGCAGACCTTCGATCTGGATTTGACCAAGGCGCAATAGCAGGGGCCGGACCTCTTAGGATGAGGAGTTTTTCTTACCTGCATACCTTTCCCTGGCATGGAAGATTTTGATGTGATTGTGGTGGGAGCCGGGCCGGCTGGGCTATTGGCTGCAGGCAGTGCTTCAGAGCAAGGGGCAAGGGTGCTGGTCCTGGAAAAAATGAGACAGGCGGGCCGGAAGTTGTTGATCACCGGAAAAGGAAGATGCAATATCACCAATGATGCAGATCCGGTTGAATTCATACAACATGTTTACCCCAACGGTCGCTTTTTACGTTCGGCCTTGGGACATTTCTTTTCACAGGACATCCTGAAGCTTTTACATGATCAGGGGGTGGAAACCACCCTTGAGCGGGGAGGCCGATACTTCCCGGCCAGCAATAAGTCCTCAGATGTGCTGGCCGCCCTATTGGGCTGGCTCGGTGAACGGAAAGTGGATATCCTTTGTGGACAGCGGGTGGAGAAATTGCTTGTTGAGGGTAGTTCTGTAAAGGGTGTTGAGTGCAATGGCAAGGAATTCAGGGCCAGCAAGGTGATCCTTGCCCTGGGAGGCAAGTCTTATCCGGCTACAGGGTCCAATGGAGAAGGATATGCATTGGCCCAATCAGCCGGGCACTCCATTGTCCCTGCAAGACCTTCCCTGGTTCCTTTGGAAACTGCGGGAAATGTGGCCTCAAGGCTTCAGGGCCTTACCCTGAAGAATGTTCGGGTCACAGTGTGGGTAAATAACAAAAAGGCCGGAGAGGGCTTCGGAGAAATGATTTTCACCCATTTTGGTGTATCTGGCCCCATCATACTTACGCTAAGCAGAAGAATTGTAGATGAACTTCATCTACAAAGCCATATCGAGCTGAGCATTGATTTGAAGCCCGCCCTGGATGAGCAGAAACTGGATGCCCGTCTCCTGCGTGATCTGAATGATGCGGGGAAGAAAAAAATAGCCAATCTGTTTCGTGCCTGGCTCCCCGCTTCCATGATCCCTGTATTCATTGAAATGCTGGGAATTGATCCGGAAAAGGAGGGTCACCAGTTGTCTTCCAGAGAGCGTAAGAAGATCCGGAACCTGATGAAGGATTTTCGATTGCGTATCAGCGGTCACCGTTCCTTTAAGGAGGCCATTATTACCGCAGGGGGTGTTTCCACCAAAGAAATCTCGTCCAAAACCATGGAATCCAAAATCGTCTCAGGTCTGTATTTTGCAGGTGAAATGATCGATCTGGATGCAGAGACGGGAGGCTACAATCTGCAGATCGCCTATTCTACCGGCTGGCTGGCGGGTAAATCTTCCGCCAAAGATTCATGCAAATGATGTTGGTAAGCACATGAGCCAGGCCTCTTCTCTTGGAAGAGAATCCCTAATTTCACGGTCATCTAATCATCCTCAGCCATATTGCCATGAGAGACCTGGAAGTGTTAATGAATCCCAACAAGGTGGTCAGGCATCTGCAGAAGCCGGCCCGTGAATTCACCAAATACGACATCATCAAGTTTAAACCAATTACGTGAAAACTTATTGTAATAACCGTTGGTTGTAATTCTGAAATTTTTATTAAAATCTAAAGTATGGCTTAGCATTAATTGATGACCATCATATTGAAATGCTCAACTTCCGCTATGTGGGTGAGGACGGTAAGTTGAAAACACTCAATTTTGTAATCACCAGCAAGAATTACCTGGAATCCATTCTGTCCACCGGCGAACGCGTGGATGGATCGAGCTTGTTCTCTTACATACATGCTGAATCCAGTGACTTATACGTGATACCAAGGTTCCGGACTGCCTTTGTGAATCCCTTCACCGAGCAGCCCACCCTGGATATCTTATGTTCCTTTTATACCAAGGACGGAACGCCCCTTGAGAGTGCACCCGAGTACATCTTAAAAAAAGCTTCCAGACAGTTTACCGCAGAAACTGGCTATCAATTCAAGGCCATGGGGGAGTTGGAGTATTACATCATCAGCGAGAAGAAGGACCTCTACCCGGCCGATGATCAAAGAGGCTATCATACTGCGGCACCCTTTACGAATTGGGAATGCCTGCGGATGGAGGCCTTACAGATTATTGCCCAGAGCGGAGGGAAGGTGAAATATGGACATTGGGTCAGAAATACGGGGTGACCGTCAGCTTTGCTCCCAAGATTACTGTAGGAAAGGCAGGCAGTGGATTGCACATACACTTTCTCATTGAAAAGGATGGCATCAACTGCATGGCTGATGATCAAGGATTGACCGATATTGCGAAAGAAGCCATTGCGGGGATACTTGATAAGGCGCAATCCCTTACCGCCTTTGGGAATACCATTCCCACTTCCTACCTGCGACTGGTTCCCCACCAGGAAGCTCCTACCATGGTTTGCTGGGGGGATAGCAACCGATCTGTGCTGGTAAGGGTTCCGCTTGGATGGATAGCCAAAACCAATATGATCAAAGATGCCAATCCCCAGGAAAGAGGAAATGTACCTTATATACCGGGAAAGCAGACGGTGGAATTCAGGGTGCCCGACGGATCGGCGGATCTGTATCACCTGATGGCGGCCATGATACTGGCAGCCAGGGAAGGTTTGCTTTCAAAGGATTCCTTGCGAAAAGCCAAAGACTTATACGTTGATGTAAACATCTTTGATCCGGAACATAAAAAGATTCTGGAACGTCTTCACGCTTTGCCTTCTTCCTGTGAGGATTCGGCACGCTATCTGGATCGGCATGCGGACTTTTACCAGAAAGACGGGGTATTTCCGGCAGGGACCATTCAGCATTTCGTTAAAAAGCTCAGTGCCTACAAAGATGATAGTTTAAGCGAAAGGCTCCTGAACAAAAGCGAAGAAGTGAAGAAGCTGGTGGATCAATACCTGCACTGCATGTAATTCTGTGCTTCTTTGGGTTCAGGCAGCTCAATTCGGCGCTACTGGGCTTGCAGTTCGGAGCGCCTGTTTTTCAAGAGGAAGGCAGCGGAAATGATCAGGATCAGGAACAGGGACTGGTAGAGGAATACATTTTCATATCCTACAGTCCCCTCCTTGTTGGCAATAATCACCCCGATCAATGAGGCCCCTGTGAGTTGCCCCAGACTGATGAAAATGGTCAGCATCCCTTGGGTGACAGCCCTGTCAACCAATGCGGTTTCATTGAGCATGATGTACCTGAGCGAGCTGCCCGAAAGGACTGATAATCCCAGGCCAATTAAGACACCGGAGGTATAAAAAAGCCATTTGCTTTCAAAGGAAAGGTGCAGAAGGTAGAATCCGGCTGCAGATAACACCAATCCAATCAGAATAATCATTTTGGAACCATAGATATCTATCAGTCTGCCAAACAAGGGAGACCCCATGGCGGTGGCCAATACCAGGGGAACCAGCATAAAGCTTGCTTCCGAAGCCTCGACCTGGAAGGCTCCCACTGCAAAATTGGGAATGAATACAAAGGAAGACTGCAAGATCCCTGTCGCCACAGCAATGGCACCGGCCACCACAATTTGCCTGTTCCTGAAGTAGCTCAGTTTGATGATGGGATTTTCTGCCTGCTTTTCGATCAGGAAGGTGGCAAGCAAAAAACCCATTGCTCCCAGCAGAAAGGGGAATACCCTGATAGAGAGCAGGCTGCCGGAAAAATCTGCTGCATCAATGTGGTTGATCCCAAAGGTAAATGCTGCCAGCATCAACCCCAGGGAGAGGATACCCTTCCAGTCAAAAAGGCCGCTGGTTTCCACCCGGGTTCGGGGGATGTTGCGGATGCTGACCAGGATCAGCAAAATGGCAATGGGAATA
Source organism: uncultured Bacteroidia bacterium (assembly GCA_965364615.1). Classification (GTDB taxonomy): domain Bacteria; phylum Bacteroidota; class Bacteroidia; order Bacteroidales. The sequence continues at coordinate 6,472 of CBDTYO010000008.1, read as the reverse complement.
TTGATCAGAAACAACACAGTCCACTCGAAAAAATTCAGCAGGATGCCTGCAATGATGGGGCCAATGAGAAAGGCCAGTCCAAACACAGCCCCGATCAGTCCAAGTACCCGGCCTCTTTTCTCCGGAGGAAAAATGTCGCCCACCACTGCGGAGGCCACAGGGAATATGCCACTGGCCCCGAAACCCTGAACGGCCCTTCCGATCAGCAAAGTATTAAAGCTTTGAGAAACAGATACGATCAGGGAACCCAGGGCAAAGATTCCCAGGGAGATGATGTAAATGTTTCTCCTTCCGAAAATATCGGATAAACGTGCAAACAAGGATACCCCGGTAAGGTTAAACAACACATAGATGGAGAAAATCCATCCCAGCAGCCTGGGTTCCACCAGCAGTTTTTCCTCAATGGAAGGGATGGCGGGCCCCACGATGGAAATATCCAGCGCACCCATCAATACCCCTGTAAACAGGATGGCCAGGACTCTGCGGTCAGACTTCTTATCCATGGAGTACGCCGATGATTGAGCCTCCCACGGGACTCGAACCCGCGACCTGTTCATTACGAATGAACTGCTCTACCAGCTGAGCTAAGGAGGCATGACAACATTGGGCCGGCAAATATAAGAATTTTGCTTCATGCGGATGCTGCTTTTTCAGCTTCCTGAAGATGTAAGAACAACATGTGGTTGTAGAGGGGCTTTTTCTCCCAGGCATGTCTTAACAGTTCCACAGCCTCTTCATACCTTCCTTTCTTATAAAGCCCCCAACCCTTATAATTCAGCAGGTTCCAATGGTCCGGAATGCTCTCCAGAAGGCGGTCCACAATCTCTACACCTTCATCCACATCCACTTCTTCATCGATCAGAAACATGGCCAGGTTGAAGTGGTATTGTAAGTTCTGGGGCTCCATCCGGATGGCCGAACGGAAGTGTTGTTCCGCTTCATCAAAGAGACCGGCGGAGGAGTATATAAATCCTATGTCATTGGAAATTAGCGCTTCCGGACAATTGGTTACATTATGCCGAAAGGACAGATAATCTTCCATGATCTGGTGGGTCAGCACGGTATCTTCCTGGGTGACTGCCCAGATGGCCCTGTAAAACTGAATATATCCGTTTTTGGGAAAGAGCCTGTTTCCCAATGCAAGGATCTCGCCCTCCTTTGTATATTCTTCCAGTTGATGGTAGGAATCAGCCAGCATGAAATAGGCAAAGGGATTTTGCCAGGGGGACCCCCACTTTTCATTCAGTGCAAATAGCTTTTCCCAGCAGGAAACAGCCTCTTCAAACTCGTTCACTTTATAATGTGCGACTGCAAGGGAATGCCAGTATATGGGATTCATTTCATCAAGGTCCACCAGCTGGCGGGAATATTTTATCTCCTCAAAAGGTGTTTCGAAAAAATACGCATGCAGATGTTCCAGCATGAGCTTGTCTGCTACAGCCAGGCCACCCTTATAATCATAGGTTTGTGTCACAATTTGCCTGGCAAGGGCCTCGGCTCCATACATGTGATAGGCGTGTGCAAGAAAAATCTGGGCATTGATAAACATGGAGTCTATTTCGACAGCCTTGGTAAACCAGTCAACGGCCTGCCCCATGTCCATATCCATGATGGCATCCAGTCCGTGCATATAATACTTGAAGGCTTCCGAAGACCTGGTATATCCTTCCGCCTGAATGATGGATGAATTTCGCTTCTCCTTGATGTTCTTGATCTCCACATAATTCTTTATGAGCCGGGTCAGCGAATCTGCCATGGAAAAGAAATCACTTTCAGAGTCCCCGTCCACCTGAAAGGTTTTATAAATTTCATCATTTTCTGCATCGATGAGCTGCGCATCCATCCGTATTTCATTTCCCGACTTCATGAACGTTCCCTTGATCAGGGTCTGGATCTCAAGTTTTGTGGCTACTTCACGTACTAGTTTAGGGGTGAAGGACGCATAGCTTTCGCGGCTGCCGATCGCACTGTTTGTGGACTGGTACTGGCGGACCGTCAATTCTTCCGAATTGGAGAGGGTGGTTATCAGCAAATTCTGGAGACCACCCTGCCAGGTATCGAGCAGGGTATCTCCTGTCAGATTTTCGAAGGGCAATACGGCAATGGGGATCTTACCGTCGTTGTCCCTGGCGTCTTTGAGATCATCCTGGTTGAATACTTTGGGATAGACCAGGACCAGGATGGCCATGATCAACACCCCGATGACGATATCACTGGGCCGGAGTCTTCTCCTTATTCCTGTTTCCCCCACTTCTTCATTTTCAGGCGATGCTTCCAAAGGCGGAGTCTTTTTCATGCCTTCCGGAGTCAGATCAAAGATCCAGGACAGAATGGCTGTGACCGGAAACCCTGCAATGAGCAACAGGATGATCAGCGTGGGAAGCCAGACTGGGAGACCGAGTGGTTCCACCACATTGTTGGTCAATTCAATGATCACGAACGCTGCTCCTGCATACATGGCCAGTACCCTGTATACATTCCTGCGTTTTAATTCATGAAAAAAGTTACTTGATTTCTTGGGTTTGCCGGGCATGGAACACGTATTTAGGGGAAACAATATAATTCTTCACCCTGTTAATATCAAATCCAGGGTTGGGATATTTGGTTAATTGACTGTGAATTAAGATAAAAGCAGGGAAGACTGCGACAGAAAGACATACTGGATACCCCTTTATGCAGAGATTTTCCATAGCTCCCATTCATTAAACATTACTCCAATTCCAAAGTGAGTAGCAATTCTACATAGGAAGCCAGGCGTTGAACCAGCTTGCGTGACCGCCAGTAGCCAAAATGGGAAAGAGGATTCCAAAAGGTGAACAAACCTCCCGTGTTGATTTCAATGTCCATCAGGCAAGGATGATCTTCAAAGTGCTTGTTCAGGGGTTTTAGAGGATAAGCCATGGAGTCGTTTTTATCATAATAGTTTTCCCATACGGCCACCTTGCTGAGAACGGGGGAAAGGCGAGGGGAAGGGAAGTCTATGGGCCGGATCTCATCTATGCGTTGAGAAGCCGCAAAAATGGGCAGATTGTTCCCAAGGGTAAAAAGTCCGGTCAGGGTTTCAAAACGTTCAAAGGGAGATCCCCCCAGGGAATCCTCCGCGTTTTCCCCGGCAGCCTTTTGGCGGTCCTGAATGTAATCATTAATGATCTCCGTTCCCATGGATGCTGCTATCACAATAAGGGGAGCATCATCTTCAACTTGCTCTTTCAAACGCAACAAGGTCTGGTGGACCAGTTTATGGGTTTCATCGTAGCCAAAATGGGGGAATCCAGGTTTTCCTCCATAGTTTATCAGATCTCCGATGTTGGTAATGATGAGTTTACGGGTAGGCATGGATCTCAGCCTGATTTTTGCCCTTTTCATGCCTTCCAGAACGATCTCCTGCTGTTCCTGCAGGGGCCCGTACCAGTCTGCAAACTCATAGGCAAGCTGTTCAGGGTCTATTCCGGCCCTGGAAAGGGATCGCATCAAACGGCCCATGAACAATTCCTGTCTGGTAAATTCTGAATGTCCGGAACCCCGAATCAACAATAGCCCCAGTTTCTTTTTACTTTCCATCTAATCATCCTAAAGAGGTAATTTCATGCGCTGCATGATTTCAATATATCTTGGTTCATCGTGGTAGGGTCTTAAATAGGGAATGATCCCCATATAAGGATTAGCCGGATCCCTTCGGATGTAAGATTTTTCGAGCCAGTAAAGCGCCTGATCCGTGTCACCTCCATAAGCATATAGCATAATGGCGTTTTGGGCAGAGGCGAAAGAAGGAAGCTTCACCCAAACATCGGTTGCAGCAACCAGAGCCTCTTTGAATCCCTTACTCTTATATTCCTGGTTTAACTTTTCTATGACCGATTCATCCGCTAACTGACTGAGAATCTTTCGGAGTTCTATGATGGCCATATCATATTCGCCTGTTTCCGTGTAACACTGGAACAGGATTAACATGATCAAGGGATTATTGGGCATGATCTGCTGAAGTTGCTTAGTGCTTCTGATGCAAGATTCATATTCAGCCTGCACCATAAGTTCAACCTTCTCAAGCACTTGAATCAGGGGATTCTGCGGATCCGTTTCCAGAGCAAGATTCATTTGCTCCTTCATTTCTTCGGGTCTTTTCAGAAGCATCAACAGGTGCGAATAGTATGCCCTTGCCAGTGAAAAGTTAGGATTAATTTCCAGACAACGTCTGAAAGCCTTTTCCCCTTCTTCCCAATTAAAATCCGTCCAGACCTTTTTTATGCCATTGAAATAGTGAATTTCAGCATTTTGACTATCCAGTTGAATAGCCTTGGCCATATATTTTTCAAGTTTTGGATCGGCTTCATCAGGGGATACATAGTCCATTTGCTTCAGGAAGGCCCAGACGCCCGCCAGTCCGGCATAGGGTTCAGCGAATTTGTCATCAATTTCTAAAGCCTTGTTAAAATACTCAATGGCTGTGAGTTGACTCTCAAAAGCCAGGAATCCCATATGAAATTTCCCGTTAAGATATAATTCGTAGGCATTTGGATTTACTGGTCTTGGGATTTCAAGCTCAGATTGCTGCTCAGGTGTAAGTTGTAGTTGTATTTCATCTGCCAGATCTTTAATCACCCAGTTGTTCAGATTTAGAATATCTCGTTTATCAGATCTGTAGGTTCTGGACCAGAGCATGTGCTCCTCCGGGTAAGCACGGATGAGTTTAAGCTGCATACAAACGCTATCGTCCAGACAGGTGACAGTTGCTTCTATTATCGCGTCAACGTTTAGTTCTGCGGCGATCTGTGGCACAGGTATGTCACTGTCCTTGTAAGTATTGGAAGATGTTTCAGAGATAACACGCAATCCATTTATTCTCCCCATGTCACCAATAAGGCTTGAGTGCATTCCCGATACGAAATAATCAAGTTGATTATCACCGGTATAATTTCCAAAGGGAAGCACTACCAGAGAATGAATGGAACCAGGTTCCATGTGCCTGAAACGGCCCGACAGGTTTATCACGATTAAGCCAATGATAATCGTAAAACTTATATAGGTGGCTATTTTCCATGCATTTGGGACAATAGATGGTTCATGGGTCTCATCCTCGCTCAAGGCTATGGTTTTTTCAATCCCTTTTGCGTTCAGGTCATATATCCATGATAGAATAATAGCCAGCGGGAATCCAATGGCGAGTATCAAAATAACGATGGTAGGCAAAGACTTAGGGAGGTTCAACGGTTCCGCCAGATTGTTGACCAGTTCAATAATCACAAATGAAGCCGAAGCATATACTGTGATAACATGAATTACCCTTCTTCGCTTTAGTTCCTTCCAGAATTTTGTCAATTTGCTCAAATTACGGGACTTTTGCTGATGTTTCGGATTTAGCAAGATACCATCTTGGACTATATGAGCCAAAAATACACAGAGGAGTGAGACTGTAATCTTTGTTACTTCCTCTTACTGGAGAACTTTTATTTCTTAGCCTTTCCGCCGATTCCAATGATATCCCCTGTATCCACGAGTTTGCGATCAAAGGCATTTTGCTGAGGTCCATTACCCCCCATTCAGGTATTTAATCAGCCCTGTGGATTCCAGCAAAGCATTGAACCGGGGATCGTCCGGTAAGCGGTGTTCAGGGATGGGGGTGTTGATATAGCCGGGAAGGTTAAAATCCCGTTCTTTGCAGGCTTGCTGAAACCAGTGGAAAGCCCGGTCGAAATCCTTTTGGAGCAGGTAATAGGGGATCAGGCTGGAAGCAGGAACATAGGCTTTCTGCTTCGCTTTTTCCACCCTTTGGATCTTTTCCTTTGCCTCCGGTAAATTACCGGCCTTGACCAGGGCACAGGCAAGCCTGGTTTCCGACAATGGATTTCCCTGCGAAAGAATAGCCGCTTTGTCATAGTACTCAATGGCCTGCTCAAGATTCCGCTTTACTTCTAAGGCCTCTCCCATATTGAGATGAGCCATAAATCCCTCCGGGTATATATCGATGGTATACTTTTGCCGTTCAATGGCTTCTTCGATCCTTCCTGCCAGCAAGAAGGTAACCCCGATTTCCGTACAGATATAGATATTGAACGGATCTTTTTCCAGTACGAAAGAGGACTCGGCAATGGCTCGATCATACTGGTGGGTAGATCTTAAATACATCGTATAAAAAAACCTGTCCCATGCTGAATTGGGATTTAGTTCCACAGATTTCAGGAACCCTTCTTCTGCAGCTTTCAGGTCCCAGTCATATACCAAACTGAGAGCGCCCAAGGTGGAATGCGCTACAGAAATGGAAGGATCAATCTTCAGGGCTTTCTCTGTGTTTTCGAGGGCATGCTTGGCAGCCAGGTCCGGAGGAATGAATCCCATGAGACCTGCAAACCCGAAATTCGAACCCAGGATGGAATAGACCAGGGCATATCCGGCATCTTTCTCCAGTGCTTTCCGGTAATATTCCTGGGCTTTTTGATTTCCTTCCGGCGTCATCTTTTGCCAGAAGTAAAGGCCC
>CBDTYO010000007.1:0-23928 GCA_965364615.1 uncultured Bacteroidia bacterium | reverse complement strand
ACAATACCGGGAAGCGGGTCAGGTTGGTCTGCCTCGAATCCACTTCCGTTTCAGCGAAATCGGTGTTGACTGTGAGTGTGGCTGATATATCGGTGGTGATGCGCTGGGTTACATCCAGGCTGGGTTTCCAGTTATAGCTGGCCTTGTCCTCGCCATCCTGCGTGATCCTGGTCAAAAGGGAAATCCTGGGCGTCAGCCCGATGCCCGAATGAAAACCGGGCAGACCGGTGATCAGGCCCGCATGGCGGGTCTGGCCAATCTTATAGTCCATGCTGATCCCGGACCACCGGTTGACCTCCAGAAAACGCTGGATACGACGTTCCACATTGAATCCCCAGGAATCCAGGTTCTTGTTATAGCTTAGGGTACTTACCGGGATCCTGATCTCCGCACTCCAGAAATCCCCGTTTATCTGGGTTTGTGCATCCCAGGCCCCATCCCAGTTCGGGTTTTCGGATTCCCCGTTATTGGATACCAGGGCATCATACCGGGCAGCAAAAGGATTGATGGCAAAAATGTAACCACTCCTTCCGTCCCGGTAAGTATCCAGGATGACTTTCAGGTAGTCTTCGTCTTCCAGTTCGGAATCCCTGGCCTTGGAAAAGGCCACAATGCCCTCCGGTTCATTATCATAGCAGATAAAACCCAGGTAAATATTCTTGGGCGTAAGCAAGATCTTCACGACGGTCTGGAAGGAGGGTGTCCCATTGACCACGGGTTCCACCATATACAGGGTGGAGATGGAATCGGCCCGGGCCCAATCCGCTTCGTCCAGACGGCCATCTACCTTCATGGATTCATCAGTGCTTGTACTGGCAATAAAAGGTTTATCCCCTTCCTGCCCGAAGGCATTGAAACTGAGGATAGCCATCATACATCCTGAAAGCCACTTCTTCATACGCAACAAAAAAAGCGAAAATAATTGATGCACCCATATGATCAGCAAAAGTTTGCAGGGGGCAAACCTGTCACCATGGGGGATACCCCTGATCTGATCAATAATAGCCTGTAAGGCGGCTTGGAAATGGCTGGGATTTTCTACAAGCTGTAGTCGCTCTCGTACTCCCTGATGTAGTCCACCAGCAAGCCCATCATGGTATTCATGCTTCCTGTGGTCTCATTCACCAGTGATATCAGGGCTTTCCATTCCTCTTTTTCATGGCTGCTGATGGGAAAACAGGAATTCAGGTCCTTGGTGATGGTCCGGTCCCTGACAAAATCTGTGTACTGATAGGTGAGGTTCTTTACCTGGGTTTTCATTTTGCCTTCATTGATGGTGAAAATCAGCGTAAAATAACAGAAACTTGAATTCAACTGTTCCGTTTCCACGTAGCCCACCCAGGAATTCTTCCATACCATGAACATATCAGGAAACAGTACTTCGATGGACCCGTTCAGGATGATCCTGCTGGCATCACCCTGGTGCGTCAGCAAAGCGTCGGTGCTGCCAAATGTAACCGCAGCCCATTCTAAAACCCGGTTCACCATGGTTTCTCGGGGAATTCCTCCCAGATCATGGATGAATTTATATTCCATCTTCTTACTGACAGAATCATAAGGCACCCCGGGGTAGCCAATGGAATCCATTAATTCCTTCCATGCATAGGTTAGCTCTTTGAATTCCAGCTGGGTGTATTCTTTGGCCAGGAACCTGTTCATCATGCTATCATATTCGATGGGCAGCGTTTGGGAGAATGCCGGCAAGGTGGCGGAAAGGATCAGCAGGAGGGCAAGATGGTGAAATTGTTTCATGGGTGCATGTGCGTTTAATCACGATGATAATAGGTGCATCAAAACAAGAATTGTTCCAATTTTCCTCATCATCCACCATGGACAAAAAAAGCCCTGTACTCGCGCACAGGGCTATTCTCAGGCAACCAGCACCATATTATTCCGGAAGACCAAAGGCAAAATAGAGTTCCCCAGGGTAATTCTCATAAATTCCCTGGATCAGCACTCCTCCTTTTTCCTCCTTCAACGCCTTCCGTATATCATTGACCGAACTCACCTTTTTATGGTTGATGCCCGTAATAATGAATCCTTCGGAGACGGAAGTCTGATTTTTCAAAATTCCGTTGCCCAGCTCCTTGATCATCACTCCACCTTCGATCCCAAGGTTCTTTGCCGTGGTCTTATCGAGCTCTTCGAAGGTAGCTCCCAGCTGATCAACAACGTCCATATGCTCCAGGGAAACCAGCTTTCGCTCCCCCCTTTGATCGGCCAGTTTTACCTCAAAGGTCATTTCCTTTCCATGACGGTCCACCGTAATGGACACCTCATCGCCAGGCCTGTGCCTTCCGACCTGTTCCAGGAGATCAGAGGATTTCATCACCGGAACATCATTGATGCCTGTGATCACGTCCCCTTCGAGGATCCCTGCTTCTGCGGCAGCACTCTTGGCCATCAGGCTGTCCACATAGGTCCCTTCGCTCAGCTTCAGCTTCTCCTCCTTCATCAGTTCGCCATTGATGTCCCTGATCATGATGCCCAGATAGGCGCGCTGAACGGTTCCGAATTTCACCAGATCGTCGACCACCTTGCTCACGATGTTGGCGGGAATGGCAAATCCATACCCGGCATAGGCCCCGGTGGGACTGGCTATGGCTGTGTTAATGCCGATCAGCTCTCCGTTCAGGTTGACCAGTGCCCCCCCGCTGTTGCCCGGATTGATGGCTGCATCGGTTTGTATGAATGCCTCGATGGCCGATTGGTCATTGATGATGTTGATGTTCCTGCCTTTGGCACTGATAATTCCGGCAGTGACCGTGGAATTCAGGTTGAAGGGATTTCCTATGGCCATGACCCATTCCCCTACTTCGGCCAGGTCGGAATTGCCAAAGGACAGGCCCTGTAAGTTATCTTCCCGGATCTGCAAGAGGGCAATATCGGTGGACGGATCGGTCCCGATCACTTTGGCTTTGTAAGACTCGTTGTTATGCAGTGTCACTTCGATCTCATCAGCCTGGTCTATCACATGGTTGTTGGTGACAATATATCCGTCATCGCTGATGATGACCCCTGAACCGGAACCCATCTGTATCCTGGGTTCAGACTGAGGCCGAGATTGATCCTGAGGCTGCGGATTTCCCCGGAAAAACCTGAAGAAATCGTCTCCGAAGAGATCTCCAAAGGGATCCATCTGATTGTAATAAGAACCCGATGTGGACTGCACCTTGCGAACCGATTTGATATGCACCACCGAATTCATCACTCCCTTGGATACTCCGGTAAAATCCAAAGGCACAAATTCACCGTTTTCCTTCACAGTGTAGATGGCCTTGTGGACCGGCAAGGATTCATTTTGCTGGAAGGACATGGTTGAATCGCCCTTGTTAAACCCTGCCAGCAAAAAGACTGCTATGGTGAGACCGCTTCCAATGATGGAAGGGATCAGCATTTTTATGAAATTTTTCATTGTATGTTCCTCCTTTTAATGGTTTTGACTAATTATTATGTTTCTTACTGCCCCATTCACTGAATCCCAGAATGACCTCAATCATATTGGAATCAAAGACCTGGAATGATATGAGGCGGTAGGTGTATGATTGCTTTAATTTTATTTCCGAAAAACCTATCACAGAGAGTCCTTCCCCGTATTCTTCCCTGAAGCTCTGCCCCAGGTGATGCATTCTGAAGGGCCTGTTATAGGAAAACTGCAGGGGAGCCTCAAGCAATAAGCTGTGTCCTTTGATTAGGACCTTCAAATCCTTATCAATCAACTGATTGGCTTCCATCGTAAGGACCAATTGCTTCCTCTTATGATCCCACAGGAAATTGGTATTTACAATTCCAAGGGAATTCCCTTTCCCGGGGAACGGAGGTTTCAACAGCCTGGAAGATGGTTTATATATTGCATGGTTTCTGTGCATGATCTTGTGATATTGGTTCAAATCTGATGATAACATTTCAGGGATGTTTCCCACTCATATATGATCCTTTTGGTGGAGGATCATATTACGCACCCAGGACGGGAGGCGGCCTGTCTATGAGCAAAGGATTTGCAAGACCAAGGAAGGAGATTGCGACAAGCTCAAGAACAGCTTTACCCATGAACAATGGTTCCTCATCCTGAAACACCTCAAACAACTCGGGATTCTCCTGGGGATCGTCGTTGTTCAGGGCATCTGTCCAGCCAAGTCCACCGGGATGGCGGATCAGGTTGGATGTCTGAAGCATTGAGTGGCTCCCCGGCGGGTCACTCCACCCAGGCACAGGCGGTGCCTGCCAGAACACCAGGACCAGAATAAATAGCAATATGGGTACTGCCTGTTTCATTTTTTTTCTTGATCTCTCCACACAAATAGACGCATAAAAGCAGTGTTTTGCTTCCAGGATTGTGTTAAGAATTCTTAATGCGCCTGTTAAAGAATCTTAAAAGCATGGAGGCGGACAGAATTTTTATTCCGGTGCTATTCATTATCTTGTGGGAAAGAAAGAGCCTATGAAAATGATCTCCTGGAACGTAAATGGATTAAGGGCTGTGGCCAAAAAGAATTTCTTTGAGGATCTGGAAAAGATGTCCCCCGATATCCTCTGCCTGCAGGAAACCAAAGCCCAGGACGACCAGGTGGCCGAGGTCCTGGATTCCACCGGTTCATACCATCTGTATTCCAACTCTGCAGAAAAGAAAGGGTATTCGGGAACCGCTGTTTTGTCCAGGATCAAGCCCCTCAGTGTCCGCCAGGACATGGGCAAAGCTGAGTACGATACCGAGGGACGGGTGCTGTGCCTGGAATATGGGTCTTATTTCCTGGTCAATGTGTATGTGCCCAACTCGGGGAACGATCTGAAAAGACTGGGCTTCCGCCAAAGCTGGGATCTTGAATTCTTTCATTACCTGAAAAACCTGGAAAAAGAGAAACCCGTGGTTGCATGCGGAGATTTCAATGTGGCCCACAGAGACATTGATCTGGCCCGGCCCAAAGCCAATTATAACAAATCGGCCGGATTTATGCAGGAAGAGATTGACGGAATGGACCGCTATACCCAGGGAGGATTTGCGGATACTTTCCGGCATTTCTACCCCGATCAGAAGGATGCTTATTCCTGGTGGAGTTACAGGATGGGAGCCCGCGGAAAGAATATCGGCTGGAGAATTGATTATTTCCTGGTCAGCACCTCCCTGCTGAATGCTGTCTCCTCTGCATCGATCCTGAGCGATATCATGGGTTCCGACCACTGCCCGGTAGCCCTGGAACTCAAATAGAATATGTGCAATACACCATGAGAAAGCTCCATGTATTCCTGGCCGTTCTTCTGACCTGCACCGCCTGCCAGCAGGTTCCCAAACATGCATTTCGCCATGCCGAACCCGAAACCCTGGGTTTTTCTTCAGCCAGGCTGGATAGCCTGAAATCACACCTGGAGGAAAGCGGAGCCTCAGGGATGATGATCTTGGTGCAGGGAGAGGTGATCTTCGACTGGGGTCATACCCGGAAGAAGCACACCATACATTCCATCAGAAAATGCCTGTTAAACTCCCTTTACGGCATCGCTGTGGCTGAAGGAATCATCGATACCACCCTGACCATGAGGGAACTTGGGATCGATGATATTGAACCCCGGCTTTCGGAAAATGAGCTCAATGCAAGGATCATAGATCTGTTGAAATCCCGGTCGGGCATATACCATCCGGCCGCTGCAGTAAGTGAAGCCATGCTCCGCGCAATGCCAGAGCGGGATACTTACCGGCCAGGAGAGCATTTCTATTACAACAACTGGGACTTCAATGTGCTGGGAGCCATCCTGGAACAGTTGACGGGCCGCAGCATCTATGATTTGTTTCTGGAACAGATCGCCCTTCCACTGGGCATGCATGATTACAAGGGCTCATATGCCTCCATCGATGCGGAGCAGGAGGGTGTCGAGATTCCCGACACCGACGGATTCTATCAGTATGAAAAAAGCAAATCCAGGTACCCGGCCTACCACTTTCGTATGTCGGCACGGGATCTGGCCCTGTATGGACAACTCTATCTGCAGAAAGGCCAATGGAACGGGCAGCAGATCGTTCCCGCCCAATGGATTGAAGTCAGCACCCGTCCCTGGTCGGTCGTCAACCCTGAATATGGACTTGCCAGGGGAATGCTGTGGGGGGTGATTCTCCCCGAGGAGGAGCAGGAAAGCTACTCCTTTTTCCATACAGGAGCGGGCATGCATATGCTTGGAGTTTATCCTTCCTCCGGTCTGGTATTCGTGCACAGGGTCGACACGGAGGGTGACTTCAGTTTTCGGGAAGAGAACCTTTACACGATGATCGATCTGGTATTCAACGCAAAAATCAAATAAGATGACAACACACTCAGGATCAAACCGCCGGACCTTTATGAAACAAACAGCTGCCCTGACCGGAGCCCTGAGCCTGGCAGGCAGTTCAGCCTTTGCCTTCACAAATCAGTCAAAACCCGGAAATCCCCTGCCCAAATGGAAGGGATTCAACCTGCTGGATTTCTTCTCCCCTGATCCCGGGCGAACGGGCCGGGGATCCAAAGAAGAGGATTTCCAATGGATGGCCGATTGGGGGTTTGATTTTGTGCGCATTCCCATGGCCTATCCCTCCTACCTCGACTTTGACCAGAGCCGCGACATTGCCCCTGAAGAGGTATACAGCCTCAACGAGGAAGCCCTTGAACGGGTCGATCAGCTGGTTTACATGGCCCACAAATACCAGTTGCATGTCAGCCTGAACCTGCACCGGGCGCCCGGTTATTGCATCAATGCCGGATTTCGTGAGCCCTACAATCTGTGGAAGGACCAGGAAGCCCAGGAAGCATTTTACTGGCACTGGAGCATGTGGGCCAAACGCTATAGGGGAATTTCCCGTGATAAAATCAGCTTTGATCTGCTGAACGAGCCGGCCATGATCGAGGACATGAATGACCAGCATTCCAGCAAGACCTACATTCCTGGCGATACCTATGCCAAAGTGGCCATCAAGGCGGCGGAGACCATCTGGAAAGAGAATCCCGATCACCTGGTGATTGCCGACGGGAACCAGGTAGGGACCAAGGTCATCCCCGAGATCACCCACCTGCCCATTGCACAGAGCTGCCGGGGGTACTACCCGGGCATCATATCCCACTACAAGGCACCCTGGGCCATGAAAGACATCCACAACCTGCCTCCCCTGAAGTATCCGGGACAGGTAGGGGATCAGTATTTGAGCCGTGATATGCTGGAAGAGTTTTACGAGCCCTGGATCCAACTGGCCCAATCGGGCACAGGGGTGCATTGCGGGGAATGCGGTTCCTACAACAAGACCCCCCACAAGGTCTTTCTCGCCTGGTTTGGGGATGTGGTGGATATCCTCAGTTCCAACGACATTGGTTTTGCCCTGTGGAATTTCCGGGGAGACTTTGGCATCCTGGATTCAGGAAGGGAAGATGTGGATTATGCAGACTGGCACGGACACAAGCTGGATCGCCAATTGCTCGATCTGATCCGGAAAGCCTAAAAGGCAAATCTCCATTTTACCCCATCAAACTCCTCCTCGTATTCCATCACGCCAGGCCACAGGGGTGCTTTCAATTCCTGCTCCCATGCCGCCAGTTTTGCAAGCAAATGTTCCACCTCTTCTGAGCGTGCGGCCGTCTGGTCCAGGTTTTCCTGCTTATCTGCCTCCAGGTCATACAGTTTCATCAACCCCTCTCTTGCATTGACCACCAATTTCCACTTTCCGTTGCGAACGGATTTTGAGAAATCTGTCTTCCAGAACAAATATTCATGGGGTACCTGCCTTTCCTGCCCGGACAAAAAAGGCAGGAGATCCACCCCATCCAGAGAAACATGTGAAGGCAAAGGGATCTGGCAGGAGGAAAGCGAAGTGGTAAATATATCCATCAGGGAAACGGGGGAATGGAATTGACTTCCGGCAGGAAGCACACCCTTCCATTTCATGATAAAGGGAACATTCAATCCGCCTTCAAACTGGGTCATTTTTCCCCCCTTCAGATCCCCGTTATCGGTGGCCCCTGTATAGGTCGCTCCCCCATTATCGCTGCAAAAAAAGATCAGGGTGTTCTCTTCAAGGCCCGATTGTTTTAGCTGCTCCATGATGTCCCCGATGGCATCATCGAGGGCTGCGATCATGGCGTAGTATACCCGCGTGTTTTTATCGTCCACATCTGAATATCTGTCCGTATAGGATTTTGGAGCCTGAAAGGGCGTATGGGGGGCACTGAAGGGGACACACAGCAAAAAGGGTTCTTTTTCATGTGTTTTGATGAACTGTCGTGCTTCCTGGGCAATTCTCGTGGTCAGGTAACCCTTTTCATCCACTTCCACTCCATTGCGGACAATGGCCGAGGGGCCCTTTCGCTTTTGCCGCCAGATGACTTTGTTCTGAAAGATCCTGTGCTTGTGCTTCACCATGTCTTTGGCCCGTTTGGGCGCATAGAGGCTGAAAGCTTCGTAAAAGCCATAGAATTCATCCACCCCCTTGTTCTGCGGAAGAAAAGGTTCATGGTACCCCAGGTGCCATTTCCCCATGCATCCGGTCCTGTAACCCGCAGACTGAAAGACCTCAAATAATGAGACCTCCGATTCCGGCAAACCCTGTTTTCGCAATTCAGTGTCCGAAGCAGTGTACCAGGGTTCTATCAGCTGCAAAGGGCTGGTGTCCACAAAACTTTTGAACACAAAAAATTCCAGCTTGTTCCTGGCATACCTCCCCATGATCTGACGCTCGTTCCCAAAACGCTGCTGGTACCGGCCGGTGATCAATCCTGCCCTGGAGGGATTGCAGACGGCACTGGTCGAATAGGCCTCGGTAAACAGAATGCCTTCATCAGCCATTTGCTTGATATGGGGCATTTCAAGACCATCCCCGGAATACAGATTCAGATCATTCCTTCCCAGGTCATCGGCGATGATGATCACAACATTGGGACCTCCCTGGGGCTTGCCGGATTGACGCAGTTCCTGCAAATAGCTGTTTTTCCCCTCCAGGCCCAGGGAATCCACCACGATCGGAGGATAATGGGACTGTCCCATGGAAAAGGCACAAAGTAAACCTGCCAGCAGGACCGAGGTCCCTATCCGCGTCAAAGGTAAATTCATTGTTTCTGGAAAGTTTGACTATCTCCTCTTACTCCGCCTCTTAAAATTTTTGTCCCCTTTGGTCAGGGGCTTCTTGTATTTTTTCTTCTTCCGAAGATAAGATCCTCCCTGGTTTGTTTTGGTATTTTTTAATTTTTTTTCGTGAAAAGCGCTACCTGAGGATTCTGTGACTTTCGGGGTCTTTAGTCTGATCTCTTCTGCTTTGGGCCGCTCTTCGGGAAGAAGCTCCTCGGACACCTTCACCTCAGTGGGGAATTCGCACCGGGGTATGCGATAGTCCATCAGTTTCTCTATGGCTTTTTTGGCCGGTTCCTCCTTCGGTGTGTAGAACAGGATCGCCTTCCCCTGCTCTTCTGCCCTGCCGGTACGGCCAATGCGATGCATATAATTTTCCGGATATGCCGGCGTGTCGAAATTGATCACGTGCGAGATCAGTTCCAGATCCAGGCCCCGGGCCATCACATCGGTGGTGAGCAGGATCCGGTTTTTCCCCTGTTCAAATTTCTCAATGGAGCGCAGCCTGTAGTTTTGCGATTTGTTGGAATGGATCACACACAGTTCCGGCCCAAAGCGTTCTTCCAGGGCTTCGAACAATCGGTCCGCTCCCTTCTTGCTGGAAACAAATACCAGCACCTTCCTGAACTCATCCCGGTCAGCCAGGAGATGGGACAGCAGATTGACCTTGGTGTAGAAATTTTCTGCCGGGTAACACTGTTGCGCTATGTTTTCCAGGGGTGTGCCACTCAAAGCGATCGAGATCCTGGCAGGTGCCTTGAAGTAATCGTCAATCAAAACATCCACCTCTTCGGTCATGGTGGCCGAAAACATGATGTTTTGTCTCTTCACGGGAAGAATATCAAAGATGCGTTCCAGCTGAAAACGAAATCCCAGGTCCAGCATCACATCCACCTCATCGATCACCAGTTTTTTCACTGCATTCAAACGGAGGGCATCGTGCTGTATCAAATCGTATAACCTTCCGGGTGTGGCCACCAGTATATCCGTTCCTCCCACCACGGCTTCCTTCTGGGTATTGATGTTGGTTCCGCCATACACTCCCAAAACACGTATGCTGGAGTACTTGGTGAGACTTTCGGCCTGCTCCACTCCCTGGACCACAAGTTCCCGGGTAGGCACAAGGACCAGCACCCGGGGGTTCACCTGGTCGGAATACTTCAGATCCCGCAGGATGGGCCACAGGTAGGCAAATGTCTTTCCTGTTCCTGTTTGTGCAATACCCACCACGTCGCGGCCCGAAAGTATGACGGGTACCGCTTCTGCTTGTATGGGCGTGGGCTCCTCAAATCCCAGATCAGCAATGGCCTTGTACAGGGGCTTCGAAAGGTTCAACTTCTCAAAACTGCTCATAAAAGCACAAAGGTTTCCACAAAAGTATGGCTTATAATGAAGCGTGGGACTTTTTTTGAAGAATTATCCGGACCTGTCGGATTTCCCCCGGGCCAGGGAGGCGAAGACCCCCACCACGCAGAGCACCACAAAAATCAAAAAGGTGCTTCGCATGCTGCTCATGAATTCAGCAGATTTTTGTGCCGAAATGGCATTGTTCCCGATAAATACATGCAGGATGAGCGTGGCGATTCCCATGCTCATCATCTGACCGGTGAGGCGCATGGTACCAACGGTGGCCGAGGCCAGGCCCAGGTATTTTTTGTGGACCGATCCCATGATGGCGTTGGTATTGGGTGAAGAGAACATCCCGAAACCAAATCCCACCACTGCCAGGATCACCACCAGGTAGGTGATGGAAGAGGTCTCCGTGAGAAAGGTGAGCATGACCAAGCCCCCAGAGATGATTGCCATGCCCATGGAAGCCAGGATCCTGGGATCGCGTGTATCCGAGAGTTTTCCCGAGATGGAGGCCACAATGGCCATCAGTACGGGCTGGGTGATCAGGATCATGCCCGCATCCCGGGGCGACATGCCCTGCACATACTGAAGGTAAAGGCTCAGGAGGAAAGTGATGGCAAAGGTGGTGGCATAATTGATCAGTGCAGCCAGGTTGGAAAGGGCAAAGAGCCTGTTGGAGCGAAAAAGCATCATGTTGAAGACCGGGAATGGAAGCCGCATTTCCAGGATCACAAATCCCACTATGCCAATAATTCCAATACCTACAAGAATGATGGCAGGCACTTCCGGCAGGCGGGAGAACCCATACATGAACGCCGACATGGAAAGGACATACAGGATGGATCCCCGCCAGTCAAATGTCTCGCCCCTGGCATCGGCCCATTCTTCTTTGATATATCGCCAGGTGACCCATATCACCAGCAATCCGAAGGGGACGGTGGCATAAAAAATACTCCTCCACCCCAGGTACTGGGTGAGCATTCCGCCCAGGAAAGGGGCCAGCGAGAGCCCCACATAAACAGCCGTCACAGTGATGCCAATGGCCTTGCCCCTTTCCTGGGGTGGGTATACTGAGGTAATAATGGCTATCCCGGTTCCAAACACCATGGCACTGCCTATGCCCTGGATGCCCCGGAAGGCAATCAGGATGGCGCCGGAGGAAGAAAGTGCGCAAAGGATGGACGAAGCAGTCAGGATCAGGTTGCCGAGAAAGAATACCCTTTTTCTTCCCCTGATATCGGCCAGTTTGCCCAGGGGTACCAGGAAGACCGCCGATGAAAGAAGGAAGGACATGGCCACCCAGCTCATCCCCACCGCACCCATATTAAATTCCTCACTGATGGAAGGCAGGGCAATATTGATGGCTGCTCCCAGAAAAGGATTGATGAAGGAAGTAATGATGATCAAAAGCAGGATCAATCTTCTGGAGCCCTGGCTGGATGCTGTCATTTGCTCAGAGATGAAAGGTCCTAAATATAGTGAGCACCATCTAATATCCAAGGGATTAAACCTTACATTTGGAAATAAAATAGAAGGAAATGCCCAGAATAGCACTTGAAGCATGCATTCATTGCATGAAATGCGTCATAGATTGCCCATCCCAGGCCATTGATCTTGACAGGGGGACCATCAATGCGTCCTGCATCCATTGCGGTCATTGCGTGGCCATATGTCCCGAATCCACCATTTTTCCGGATTCAGGTCCCATAAAAAAGCTGACATCTGTCGATGTCACCCCGGTCGATTTCCAACATTTGTCTGCTGGCATCAGAACCTGCAGGTCCTTCCAGAAAAAGGAAGTGGATGAGGCTGCATTGCAGTCACTTATCGAGAACATGAAACACTATCCCTCGGCCAGCAATGCCCGACCCATTGAAATCACTGCCTTACAAAGTGAAGAACGCATTCAGAGACTGAATGACCGGACCGCGGACACTTTGATCCGATCGATTCAGTTGATTACCTCCCCCCTTCTAATGCCTGTTCTTAAGGTGCTAGCCCCTAAATGGAATGTATCCAGACTGAACAATTATAAGAAACAGTTTTTGGCCAGGCAAAAGCCAGGGTCATCATTGATTTGCCACCATGCTCCACTGGTACTGCTATTTCATGGCCCGGTGGTAAAATATGGCATGGCTGCCGCAGATGCCTATATCTGGTCCACCTATGCTTCCATTCATGCCAATACCCTGGGTCTGGGCACCTGCTTCAACGGATTCATCAGCAATGCCATGGAAAGAAGCAAATCCATGCGCAAAGAATTCGGGATACCCGACGGTCACCAGGTCTATGCCGCCCTGCTTTTGGGCCATCCCAAGGTAAAATATATCAATGAAACTGGGAGGGAAAGGCCCAAAGCCATGATTGTGATATAGCCATTTCTGACATCTTCTCTAGAACCTTCTTCAGACAGTGATAAGGAGGCTGTTGGAAACTTCATGGAACCATTATGGCACAGATTTCGTACATTCGTGCATAATCACCAATATTAGAAAACCATGAAAAAGCTTGCCTTGTTTGCCATAGCTGCGTTTATCCTCTCTACCGGATTGATGGGGCAGAAAAAGAATGCCGTCAAAACCGACCTCTTCAGTGCCTTTCTGAGAACAGGCGTATTGAAATATGAAAGAGCCCTGAATGATGATATGGGCTTCCAGCTTGGTTTCTTTTATACCGGATATTCTCCCGGGGATACCGATGCCAGGTTGTCAGGTTACGGAATCACTCCCGAATTCAGGTATTACCTCTCCGAGAAACCGGCACCGGCCGGAACCTACCTGGCTCCCAATGCCCGTTATATGAAGCTTACGGTAGAGGATCAAGTCACCGATGAGTCGGGAAGCCTAAATTCTTTCGGTTTTGCCATTAACATTGGTCATCAGGCCGTATTCAAGGACATCATCCTGATTGACGGCTGGATCGGACCCTCCTATAACTTCAGGAACTTTGAGGAAACCACCGGGACGCTCGATCCCGGAATCTCAACAGCGAATGGTTTTGGCATCAGGCTGGGGATAGCCATAGGGATCGTGTTCTAGATCCGGGCACCAGCCTCAAACCCATCAAAATACCAGCTTGAAAACAGTGCGGCCGGGTACGGAGTGAAATTCGATCCGGCCGCCATTCATATTCATGACCTGCCGGCTATAGCTCAGTCCTACCCCGGTACCTTTCTTTCGTGTTGTAAAAAAAGGAAGGAATATCTCGTCGGCAATTTCATCAGGAATGCCATGTCCATTATCAGTCACATCGACGGTGAGTTGAGGGCCCTGTTGCCTGGCTGACACCTGTATGGCCGGATCTGGGACCCCTTTGACAGCTTGTGAAGCATTCTTCACCAGGTTCAGCAACACATTGTGTATCATTTGCTCGTCAGCCATCAGTTTCAGGGCCGGGTCCTCACATTGGAATGAAAACCGGATTCCGGCATGCTGCTCATCGCTGGTCACCAGGGTTTCCAGTTTTTTTAGCAGGGCGCACAGCTTGAACTCCCTTATGACCGGGTCCGGAATCCTGGACAATACGCGGTAGGACTCAAAAAAGGTGGTCAGCCCTTCACTCTGCTCGGCAATGGCGTCCATGCCTTTGATGGTCTGGCGGATCCTGGACTCGGTATCCTCTATGGACCCGGATACAGGGGACCTTTCTGACCACACTTCCTTCAGTGTGGTGGAAATGGAAGTAATGGGGGCCAGGGAGTTCATGATCTCATGGCTCATGACCCGGATCAGGCGGATCCAGTCCTCGATTTCCTTTCTTTCCATCCCGGCCGACAGGTCATTCAGGGTGAATACCTGCAGGGTTTCTCCTTTGAGGTTGATTTCCACCATCTGGATCCCCAGCACCCTTCTGGACCCCGGTCCATCCTGCAGGGAGATTTCCTCCTTCTCCAGGGAATGCATCTGCATTACTTTCTGATACAGCGTCCGATCCACCTCCTTCAAAGCCTTTATATGGGTCAGGTGTGGTATATCCAGGAGACGAAGGGCTTGCTGGTTTATATGGTGGATGTGACCGGTTTTCGATGCCACCAGCATCCCGCTGCTCAGGTTTTCAAGGATCCTGCTGAAATATTGTTCCCTGAGTTCGTGCTGCAGGCGCATTTCCTGAAAGCCCCGGTTCATTGCATCCATGTATTGGTGGAGCTCGTCAATGACTCTGCCTCTGCGATCAGCACTGTAAGTGATGGAGGTATCATCGTTCTCCAGGGCCTTGAAAAAAAACAGGATCTCCCGGTGGGTAGTCGTCAACAGGCGATGGAGGGCAACCATTTCAGCAAACACTGCGATTCCCAGGAGGATGGACAGGTGCAAACCGGAAGAATACAAGGCCCAGCCCAGCCCCGTGGAGGTTAGCACCACCAGCAAGAGCAGGGTCATCACGAGACGGGAATGTCGCTTAAAGGCCATATTTTTTCATTTTGTTGTACAGGGTTTGGCGGGAGATTCCCAGCTGGGATGCCGCCGAACTGATATTCCCGCCATGCTTTTTCATTGCATGCCGGATCAGTCCCGATTCCACTTCCTCCAGGCTTCCATCGAAGCTTAAGGGGCTGGATGCTGCCACCGTGTGGAAATTGAAACCCTCCTCGCCGATGAGCTTTCCTTCTGCCAGGATCACCGCCCGTTCCATGCTGTGCTGCAGTTCCCGTACATTCCCCGGCCAGGACCACAGTTTGAGGGCTTTCTCTGCTGAGGCATCCATTCGCAGTCCGGGCTTGTTGTATCGCCCCGAATAAAGCTGAAGGAACCAGGCTGCCAGCAAAAGGATATCGTCCCCGCGTTCCCTGAGCGGCGGCAATTCCACCTGGATGGTGTTGATCCGGTAAAGCAGGTCCATGCGAAAGGATCCTTCCTGCACCATGGCAACCAAATCCATGTTGGTGGCGCAAATCAAGCGGATATCGACCGGGATGATCCGGGTTTCGCCCAGGCGTGATAGGGTGCGGTTCTCCAGCACGCTCAGCAGCTTGGCCTGCATGGCCATGCTCAGGTTTCCAACCTCATCAAAAAACAGGGTGCCCTTATGGGCCGCTTCGATTTTGCCAATCCGGTCATTTTGTGCATCAGTGAAGGCGCCTTTCACATGCCCGAAAAGTTCATTTTCAAACAGCGTGTCGGGAACGGCACCCAGATCCACGGTGACCATGATCTCTTCTGCACGCGCCGAACGATAATGGATCTCCCTGGCAATTAGTTCTTTTCCGGTTCCATTCTCTCCCGTGATCAGGATATTGGCCTCAGTCCCGGCCACCTTGGCTATCACCTCCATCACCGACTTCATGGCAGGGGAACGGCCAATGATCCTGGGAGCTTTTCCTTTCAGCTCAGCTTTGAGGGACTCCTTGTCTTTCTTCAGGGATTTGACTTCCCTGCGGGATCTGCACAGTTGAACAGCCGTATGCATGGTGGCCAGCAGTTTCTGATTGTCCCAGGGCTTCAGAACAAAATCCACAGCCCCCTCCTTCAAGGCAGTAACAGCCAGCTCGATATCCCCAAAAGCAGTGATCATCACCACCGACAGATCCTGGTCAGATTTCCTCAATTCTCTCAGCCAGTACAGTCCTTCGTTACCAGAATTCTGACCGGCGGAGTAATTCATGTCCAGCAGCACAACATTGTAAGAGGCCGATTCCAACTCTGACATGATCTGACCGGGCTTGCTGATGCATTTCACCCCCGAAAACTCCCTGGATAGCAAGAGATCCAGGGCCGTGAGGACATTCCGGTTGTCATCCACCACCAGTATGCGGGCATCGGTCATGGCATAAAACTACGTTCCGGCCCCTTCAAAAGCAATATATTGTCCAAATATTTGACACTTGATTGTCTAATTCATGGACAATTGCGATGTTGCAAAAAACACCAGGATACACATCCACAGCCATTTGTACTGTTGGCATGGCTTTGGCAACCAGGAAAAGAGAAATTCATACATATATGATCCAGACCCATTCTTTGACGCGCAGTTTTGTCACCGATGAAATAGAAACCACTGCCCTGAACAACCTAAGCCTGGAAATAGAAAAAGGCGAGTTTGTGGCCATCATGGGTCCCTCGGGTTGTGGAAAAACCACCCTGCTGAATCTCCTGGGCCTCATTGACAGGCCCAGTTCGGGATCCTACCATTTTCAAGAAATTCCGACGGAGGGGCTTTCAGAAACCCGAATGACCCGCTTGCGCAGGGAGAACATGGGATTCATATTCCAGAATTACAACCTGGTGGAAGAGCTTAATGTCACGGAGAACGTGGAATTGCCCCTGATATTTACAGGAATACACCGGAAGGAAAGAAAACAGCGGGTAGGGGAAATCCTGGACCGGTTAAAAATCAGTCACCGAGCCACTCACTATCCACGGCAGCTGTCCGGAGGACAGCAGCAGAGGGTGGCCTTTGCCAGAGCCATCGTGAACCGGCCTGTGCTGCTGCTGGCCGATGAGCCCACTGGGAACCTGGACTCTAAAAACGGAACCCTTCTCCTGGACTTGCTGAATGAGTACAACCGGACCGGTGGAACCATCGTGATGGTGACCCATTCCCTGAAAGATGCCAGCTATGCCCACCGCATCCTCAAACTTCGTGACGGAGTCATTCTGAATTGAAAATCATTTTAACTGAACCATGATACGCACCTACATAAGCATCGCTTTCAAATACCTGGTCAGGCAACCTTCCTATTCCATCCTGAGCATCCTGGGATTCTCCCTTGCCTTTGCCAGTGTATTTTATATTTATTCTCATGTGAGCTACCAACACAGTTTTGACAGGCACCTGGCGACTTCAGATCGCGTCTACCGCCTGAGTGGAGAGATCAACCTGCCGGCCAATGAAAATATCCATGGTTTGCTGGGACCCCGTCTGGGACCGGTCATGAAAGAGGAGATTCCTGCCATCCAGCAGATGACCCGCTTGGTTCCGTTCAGCGAAAAATGCATTGTGAATGCCAATGATCAGGCCTATTTTGAGGAGCAGGTCTACTATGCCGACTCCACTGTTTTCGAAGTCTTTCCCCTGAATTTCCTCCATGGCTCCCCGGAACAGAATCTGCTTGACGGCGGCCAGGCGGTGATCTCGGAAAGCATTGCCCGAAAATATTTTGGCAGCACCGATGTGCTCGGGAAGCCATTGAAGCTCAACAATTCATTAGATTTCGAAATCACAGGGGTTACGGAGGATCTGCCGGAAAATGTACACCATAAAATGCATATCCTGATCTCCATGAAATCCCTGGACCCGGTATTGCAGCAAAACCTGGAGCTAGAGGAATCGGAAAACTACTGGCGGCCATTTGTCTATAATTTCATTTTGCTGGGTAAGGAGAACCGCATAGAAGAAGTGGTAGCCGCCTTCCCTGCTTTCTATGACAAATACATGGCCGAGTTTGGGGAGTTCCTGAAAGCCGATTTCCACATGATCTATTCAGCACTTCCGGACCTCCATTTTACGCCCCAGTACGCCTATGACCTGCCCAAAGGAAACCGGAGTTACTCCTACCTCCTGATCGCAGCCGGGATCTTCCTGCTGCTGATTGCCTTGCTCAACTATTCCAACCTGCTCTCTGCTTCCCTGGCTGCCAGGACACGCAGCCTGGGCATATTCAAGATCAACGGGGCAGAACGATCCCATGTATACAAACTCTTAATCACAGAATCGTTGATCATCATCACCTCTTCTGCAGCCATTGCCTGGTTTCTGCTCACCGGGGTGGAAACCCGGTTCAGTGAACTTCTGGGAGGTGCCATGCTGGGCACCGGGTTTCGCACCGGCAGTTTCCTTCTGCTCATGCTACTGGTCATCTCCGCCATTGCCCTGTTTTTTCTATTTTCTGTGATCACCAAGGTATACCGTCGACCCATCAAGCTCCTGAGTGGAGACACCGGCCAATGGTCAGGGAGGAGGCCTTACAGTCTGGGCAAAGCCAGCATTATCCTTCAGTTCACCCTGTCGGTCATCCTGATCATCTCCTCCCTCATGATCACCAGACAGGTACAATACATGCTGAAGGCTGATACCGGTTACCGCAGCGATCACATTGTACAAATTCCGCTGCATGCAGGGAATGTGCCCATGGAAAAGCTGATCTCCTTCAAGGAAGAGGTTTTAAGAAGTCCCCTGGTACGAGGAGCAGCCTACTCCAGCAACATTCCCGGTGAATCCCTGGGTACCTCCCACTTCAAACTGGATGTGGACGGACAGGAGGCTTCCAAAATCATTCACCTGCTGGCCATTGATGAAGATTACATTCCCTTGATGGGCATGGAATTCCTGGAGGGCCGGAACTACGATCCGGACCGGCCGTCAGATGCCGGTGGCGCAATGATCCTGAATGAGGCCTGCATCGACTTCCTGGGCCTTGGAGACTCCCTGGTCGGAAAGCGCATCCGGGACATTGAAGTGATTGGGGTGTTGAAAAACGGAAAATTCAATTCCCTGCACGCCGATACCCGGCCCATAGTTTTCAGCCTTGCCATTTCTTCACGCGGATACCTGGTGGTGAAGCTGAATACCGAGGATGTGCAAAGGGCACTTGGATTTATCGAAGAAACTTACAAATCCTTCTTTGATAATATTCCTTTTGAGTTTAGCTTTATGGATGACACCATGGAGGAAATGTACCGCAACGATATCAACCAGAGCAAACTCCTTGGCCTGTTTACCGTGTTGAGCATCATCATTGCCAATATCGGACTCTTTGGCCTGGTGGCCCTGTTGAACCGCAAACGGATGCAGGAGATCGGGATCCGGAAAGTGAATGGCGCCCGGAAATGGCAAATCACCTGGCTCCTTGGCAGACAGTTGCTGCTATGGGTAGGGATCGCTGTAATGCTGGCCATCCCGGTAACCTGGTACATTACCCGGCTATGGCTTCAGAATTTTGCCAACAGAATAGACTTCGACTGGGGGATCATTCCCCTTGGGGGTCTGATCATCCTGGTCACAGCCCTGCTGACCACTTCTTTCATGACTTTGAGGGCAGCCAACCGAAATCCCACAGAAACCCTGAGATACGAGTGATGAATGCAGTGATAAAACTATTTCTGGTGCTGGTCACCGTTACAGTGGCTTGTTTGGGCTGGATCACCGGCCAGTATAAATCCGAAGATTTTGTGATCCTGGTTACGGTGCTGGTGGCCATTACCCTGGCCACCTTTCTTGTGCTGAGCATCCATGAGCGACGCCAGGAGGAGAAAAAGAGAAAGCAGCGGGAAGCCAGGTCCCCCAGCAAAACCAAAGCCTCCAGGGAGAAAGTGAAAAGATCCAAGGGTTCCTTTGCCCTGAAGGAAAAAAAATACGGGCTTACCTGGGGAGGTGGCAACATCAAGGCCTCGGAAGCCACCCGGGGGACCAAACGGAAGTTTCTGGGGCGTTGATCAATGGATTTTTACCTGTTGATCCGCCTGTCCCTTCCAATTAAAAAATACAGGACGGAGCCCAGGAAGGGCAGAAAAATTATGATCAGGACCCACATGATCTTATCGTTCCCCTGAAATTCGTTCATCAAAACACTGATCAGTGCCAGAAGGGGAAGGAGAATGATAAAAATGATGATGAACAGGGTCAGCAGAAGACCGGCTCCGAAAAAGAAAAGAAAAGTCATGTCAAATGGATTAGGGATGCCCCATAAATGTACTAAGAAATCCCTAACTTTATAGGTAATCAGCCTAAATCCACCCACATGAAATCTATCCTTTTCCTGATCACTACGGCACTCATTCTGGTCTCCTGCAGCAGTCCTGATCCCCAATCAATTGCAGTGAAGGACCCTTTCCCTTTGAAAGCCTATGTGGAAACACCCGACGAAGCCTTCAGGTATGAAATTACCGAAACGGTTCGAGGAGAATCATATACAGAATACCGGATCTACCTGGTATCGGGCACCTGGCTCACCGAAGCAGAGGTGGACGAACCCGAATGGTGGCACTGGCTCACCATGGTGGTCCCCGATGAGCTCAAGGAAACTGAATCACTCATGTGGATCGGCGGAGGATGGAGGGGCGATACCATACCGATCCCTGCCACCGAGGAGATGATCGAAGCAGCCATTTCCACGGGATCGGTGATATCCCACATCAGCAACATTCCTTTTCAGCCCATTGATTATACAAGCGATACACTTGAAGGTGTGTACGAGGACGACCTGATCGCTTTTGGCTGGCTGCAATTTCTTGAAGGAGGCGCCTCGGAAGAAATGCAGCCCTGGCTGGCGCGTTTCCCCATGACCCGGGCAGTGGTCAGGGCCATGGATGTGGTGCAGGAGGTCTGCGGGCTCAATCACGAGCCTGTGGAGGAATTCTTTGTGGCCGGTGCTTCCAAGCGGGGCTGGACCACCTGGACCGTAGCGGCTGTGGATGAACGGGTCATGGGAATAAGCCCGGTGGTCATCGACCTTTTGAACGTGGTTCCCTCCTTCCACCACCACTGGCAGTGTTACGGAGAATGGGCCCCGGCCATTGACCCCTACAAAAACCAGGGCATCATGAACTGGATCAACACCGAGGAGTTCATGACCCTGCTGAAACTGGTGGAACCCTACCAGTTCCTGGAAAGGCTGACCATGCCCAAACTGCTGATCAATGCCACATGCGATGAATTTTTTGTCACCGACTCCTGGAAGTTCTACTGGGACGATCTGCAGGGTGATAGCTACCTGCAGTATGTCCCCAATGTGGGGCATGGACTGCATGGCTCCTATCTGCCCCAAAGCCTTGTCTCATTTTACCGGTCCACCATTTCGGATACACCCATGCCTTCCTTTGAGTGGGACATTAGCGGTGATACCATCTTTGCCACAGTAGATCCTTCCGTGGACTATCAGGTCAGGGTCTGGGAAGCCGTGAATCCCGAAGGGCGGGATTTCAAATCCTATGTGGTAGGAACGGATGCCTGGAAGATGGAAGCCATAGAAGCCACACAGAATGACCATTATGCCATCCCCATTGAATCGCCCGAAAAGGGCTACAAAGGGGCCCTCCTGGAGGTGGTCTTTCACCCGGATTCAGAGTTCCCCCTCACCCTTACCACAGGGACCCTGATCACACCTGACACCTATCCATTTGATCCTTTTGTACCTGCATGGCCGTCCAGATAGCTACTTTTGGGGTCCACCAGCTTACTCAAACCAAACTTATCCCAAGCATGAAAAATCTGATCTTTCTGCTGGCACTCATGGCCCTGGTTTCCCGGGCCTGCCAGGCCCCACTCCCATCCGGTGAAGCGGATCAGCACCAACATATTCGCTTTAATCAAATAGGGTATTATCCCACTGCCCTGAAAGAATTTGTGGTGTCCGATCATGAAGCAAGCTCCTTTCAGCTCATTGACGAAGAAGGCTACATCGTTTCAGAAGGCATGCTAATGGACAAAGGAACCTGGGAGGCTTCCGGTGAGACCGTCCTGACCGGTGATTTCACCCAAATCAGCAAACCGGGCACCTATACCATTCAGCTGAATACAGGAAGAATTTCGTCCCCCTTCGAAATCAGCAAAGGAGTATTGGGTCCTGCCCTGGATGCCTCCATCAAGAGCTTCTATTTCCAGCGGGCCTCCATGGCCATCGAAGAGCAATACGGCGGAGACTGGCACAGGGCTTCCGGACATCCCGATGACCAGTGCATCTTCCATCCTTCCAGCGGGAAAACGGAAGGAATTCTGAATTCCCCCGGAGGATGGTACGATGCCGGAGATTATGGGAAATACGTGGTCAATGCAGCCATTTCGGTGGGCCAGATGCTGAACCTTATGGAGCTGAACCCTGAAGCCATACCGGACGATCGCCTGAATATACCTGAAAGCGGCAACGGCATGCCCGATCTGCTGGACGAGATTCGCTATGAACTGGACTGGCTGATGACCATGCAGGATGAGGACGGTGGAGTGTTTCATAAGCTGACCGCACTGAATTTTGCGGGCTTCGTCATGCCTGAAGACTATGACCTGGACCGCTACATCATCGGCAAGGGGACTTTTTCCAGCCTGACTTTTGCTGCAGTGATGGCCCAGGCTGCCAGGATCTACGCAGAAAGGGATCCTGAATTTGCCTCAGCAGCCCTCTCAGCGGCGGAAGATGCCTGGTCGTGGGCAGTGGCCCATCCCGGTGAATATTTCAGGAACCCTGAAGATGTAGCCACCGGGCAGTATGGTGACAGTGACTCCAGTGATGATTTTTACTGGGCAGCTGCCGAGCTGCTGATCTCCACGGGGAAAAGCATCTACCTAGATTATCTGACCGGGAATCCTCAACCCTACAGGCACCAGATTACGGCCAGCTGGATGTACTTCATCCGCAACATGGGATTCCATAGCCTCCTGATCAATATGGATAAATTTAAGGATGAAAGGGCCAGGCAAATGACCGGAGATTTAAAAATTAAGCACCTGGCTCTCTCAGACGGAATCCTGGAAAAGATGGCATCCATTCCTTACGGGATAAGCTTGGACCACTTTGAATGGGGTTCCAACAGTGATGTGCTGAACCAGGCCATGATCCTCTGCATTGCACACCATCTAAGCGGAGATCAGAGGTACCTGGACGGAGCCATCCGGAATACCGATTACATCTTTGGAAAGAATGCCACGGGATTCTGTTTCCTCACCGGATTCGGATCCAAACAGGTCATGCATCCCCACCACCGGCCCAGCGGAGCTGACGGGGTCGAAGCACCGGTACCGGGATTTATCGCGGGCGGACCCAATATGCACAAGCAGGATGCCAGCCAGGTGGAATATGCCTCCGGCCATCCCGCAAAATGCTTCGAAGATGTGGAGCCCAGCTATGCCTCCAACGAGGTCTGCCTGAACTGGAACGCACCTGCCGTATTTGTCATGGGATATCTGGAATACATATATAATTAAAGGATGGGCTTGAAAACACTTCGTCTCTTTTACCGGAACCTGACCCGCAATAAGGTATTCTCATTCATTTCCATCGGAGGTTTCTCTTTGAGCCTAGCCGTGGTGGTCCTGCTGCTCTCCTTTATCCGCTCCGAAAAACAATATGACCGGTCCATCCCCGAAGTGCGACAGATCTACCGGATCCTGACCAGCGATCATTCTTCCCGCATTCCGGAACAATCGCGAGACAAACTGCTCAGCGAATTCCCCCAGATAGAAGCGGCCACCAAGGTGTTGTTTAATCCATCCCCTGTGTTATACGAGGAAGAAAACCATGATTTACGTGTTGTGCACACCGATTCCGGTTTCTTCCGGGTATTCTCCCTGAAGGTCCTATCCGGACAACGGGATCATTTGTTCCGGGATCCCCACCAGGCAGTATTGACCCAGAGCGCTGCCCGTAGAATCTTTGGGGAAGCCAATCCCGTCGGAGAAATCCTTAATGTTTCCCATGAATACGATTTGGAGGTGGTGGCCGTGGTGGAGGATTTTCCTGAAAAAAGCTCCATGCAGGGAGACCTGTTTTGCAGCGCTGAGCTTAAAATCACCTACAGCCTGACCAGGCACAATGACAAAGAAGCCTATCTGTATAATGTTTTCCTGAAGTTTCAT
>CBDTYO010000006.1:0-24173 GCA_965364615.1 uncultured Bacteroidia bacterium | reverse complement strand
GAGCTCGTCGATGGTGACCGCGAATCCGACGAGCGGATTCCAGCCGTTCATGATGGTCCAGCCCAGCCAGACACCCCCGGCGAGGGACAGGTAGACCTGTCGGCTCCAGATGGCCAACACGATGGCTGCCACGGGAGGCAGAATGGGTGCCAGGTTGGGAACCAGGCCAGGTTTGTATTTTTCCACAAAGGAAACCGTGACGGGATCGTTGGACATGATGTAATACTTCCCCCTGCTCTTTTGAAAAAGCTCAACGTAGGCCCGGGCCACCAGGTCCACCCCAAAGGCTACCTCCTGAACCCTGTGGAATCCTAGGGTCCGGAGCATCTGCACAAATTTTCTGTAATCGGTGATGTCAGGAAATTCCCCGGCAATGGAAGGATCCACCAGGGCAGCCACCTTCTTTTTACCCGACAGGAGCCGCTTGAGTGCTTTTTTTGCATCCCTCACCCCGATGGCACCGGGACCGCATACAGCCAGACAAGATCCGCAGCCAATGCATCTTTCCGGTATGATTTCCGGTTTGACACTGGCCGATTGAACCCGGATGGCTTTGACAGGGCAAGCCCTGACGCAGGCATAACATGCGATACAAGTTTCAGGGTCGATCTTAAGAAGAGGTTCCATCATGTGCGTTTTACAGGTCGCTGAATTCGGCATCCAGGATCTCATGGACATTGTCCCGGTGCACCTGTGCATAAACCTTGTTTCCTATCTTCAAAACGGGCCCTTCACTGCAGTCGCCAAAGCAGTGATTGCCTTTCAGAAGGATATCCTTTTCCAGGTCATGGTCCTTCAGATATTTTTGTATCACCTGAAGGGTCTGCTTATTACCGCGGCTGAAACAGGAACTGCCCAGGCAAATCTTGATTTCTTTTCTAATCAGTACCATGGGGGTATAGCGTCAAAGTTAATAAAATCGGGCCAAGCTGCCTTCAATTTATAATGGGTTAAAATTATGCACTGTTTTTCAAATAACAAACATAATCAATATCTTTAAGCGTTTTGTGAAATAATAAAGAATTTCAGAATTGCCTGCTTGATTATTATTCCATCCGATGGATAAGCAAACCACACGTATACAGGAGATACTCAGGCGCTTCCCCCAGATCAAGAGGAATGCACTGATTCCCCTGCTGCAGGCCATGCAGGATGAATTCGGATATATCTCTGAGGAAGCTGTGGCCCACATCGGAGACCACCTTTCGCTACCCACCAGCAAAGTATATGGGCTGGCCACCTTTTATAACCAGTTCAGTTTTTCCCCCAGGGGCCTTTACCATGTGGTGCTTTGCAATGGTTCTTCCTGCCACATGGCAGGCTCTGGCGAATTGTTGAATGAGATCACCAAAATACTGGAAGTCTTTGATGGACAGACCACCCGTGACGGAATGTTCAGCCTGGAGGTACAATCCTGCATTGGTGCTTGCGGACAGTCGCCAGTAATGGCGATCAATGGAAGATACTTCTCCGGGATCGGAGTCAAGGAAGTCAGGGAGATTTTGAAACAATACCGGGAAGATGCTGAGTGAGAGGGAATTCTTACTACGATTGGCCCAGGTCGATCCTGCTGAGCTGACTCCCGAGGAGCTGGACAGGAAAAACCTGTTCAACCGCTCCACACTCAACAAACCCCTCGTGATGGTCAACAGCTCCACCTCGGGCATGGTGGCCGGGGCCGGAGCGACCATGGAAACCATCAGACAGTATGTGAGCGAGCGCAACATTGAGATTGACCTGGCCGAGACAGGCAGCATCGGGCTCAGCTCGGAGGAACCGGTGGTCTCGGTCCAGTTGCCTGGCCGCACACGCATTTTTTTCCGCAGGGTTACCGCCGATAAGGTAAACGGCATACTGGATGATCTCTTTCACCAGGTGGTGCCCGGACAACTGCTGATCGGGCAACTCCGGAAAAAAGGCCAGGAACCCTGGGCCGATATTCCTTTCCTGGATGAAATCCCTTTCTTCTCTCTGCAGAAAAGGATTGTCATGGGAGCCTGTGGGATCATCGATCCCTTTTCCCTGGGGGAATATATAGCCAACGGAGGCTATGGGGCCTTTCTGAGGACCATTCGCAGTTTTACCTTCAGCGAGGTGTGTGAGCTGGTTACTGAGAGCGGACTCCGGGGTCGCTCAGGGGGCGGCTTTCCGACCGGTGAAAAGTGGAAAGCAGCTTTCCGTACCCCTTCTGATCAGAAATACCTGGTATGCAATGCGGAGGAAAGTGATCCGGGAGCCTTCATGGATCGCAACCTGATGGAGGGCAATCCCTTTCAACTGCTTGAAGGGATCTCCATTGCTGCCTATGCCATTGGTTCCAACAGGGCGTATATATATATCCGGAGCGAATACACCGATGCCATCCGTCGCATCAATCATGCCATCAAGGAGCTCAGGGAAATGGGACTCCTGGGCGACAATATTCTGGATAGCGGATATAACCTGCAGATCTCTTTGCGAAAGGGTCCGGGTGCATTCGTTTGCGGAGAGGAGACCGCTTTGATTGCCAGCCTGGAAGGAAGAAGGGGCATGCCTGCCTCCAAACCTCCTTATCCTGCCAGCTCAGGTTACCTGGGCCGGCCTACGGTGGTCAACAACGTGGAAACGCTCTCCAACCTGCCGGCCATTGTAAGGGAGGGTCCCGCATGGTACCGGGGGATAGGTGCTGAAGGATGCCCTGGCACAAAGATCTTCAGTGTGTCCGGAAGGGTGAATATGGCCGGACTGGTGGAAGTTCCCATGGGAACCACTTTTGACACCATTGTCAATGATATTCTGGGAGGAGCCAAAAAAGGCAGAAC
This sequence comes from uncultured Bacteroidia bacterium, assembly GCA_965364615.1. Classification (GTDB taxonomy): domain Bacteria; phylum Bacteroidota; class Bacteroidia; order Bacteroidales. The sequence goes on along the minus strand of CBDTYO010000006.1, from coordinate 21,372 downwards.
ACTCAAGGCCCTTCATGTAGGCGGCCCCACGGGATGCATGCTTCCAGTGGACCTGATGGATGTGCCCGTGACCTATGAAGCGCTCAAAGAAGAAGGACTCATCATGGGATCCGGCGGAGTACTTGTCATGGATGACCGGACCTGCGTGGTGAATACGGTCAGTTATTTCATGGATTATGTGGACAAACAAAGCTGTGGCAAATGCATTCCCTGCCGCGAGGGAACCCGGCGAATGGCTGAGATCCTGGGAGGCATCACCCGGAAGCCCGATGACGATGAGGGCCATACCACCCTGGAAAGATTCAAGGGGGTCATGCAACTGGAAAGCCTGGCCGAGGTGATGAAGGACACCTCCCTCTGTGGATTGGGACAGAATGCACCCAATCCGTTGATCAGTACACTTAAGTATTTCAGGAACGAATATGAAGAGCACATTTTTAACCGGAAATGCCCCTCCAATTCCTGCACTGAGCTGAGGAGCTGGTACATTGATGTGGATATGTGTACGGGCTGTTCCGTCTGTGCCAAGAGGTGTCCATCGGAAGCGATCATCGGAACGGCCAGGCATCCCTATTTCATTGTGCAGGAGAAATGCATTAGATGCGGAATCTGCTTTGAGGTGTGCAAATTTTCGGCCGTCTATTATAAATAGCAAAAACATGGGCATAGAGCTTGAGGTGAACGGGAGAAAGATTGAAGCGGAACAGGGGGAAACCCTCCTGTCGGCCCTGAACCGCCATGGCTTGCAGGTGCCCACCATATGCAGCATGAAGGATTTATCCCCAACGGGTGCTTGCCGGATGTGTGTGGTGGAGGTGGAGGGACGCGAAAACCTGGTTCCGGCCTGTTCCTTTCCCATAGAGGGGTCCATGAAGATCCTGACCCACTCCCCCAGGGTACTGAAGGCCCGGAAAACCAATGTGGAACTGCTTCTTTCGAACCATCCCGACGATTGCCTTTATTGCGAGCGGAGCGGTTCCTGCGAATTGCAATCCCTGTCAGAGGACCTGAACATCAGGGAAAGACGGATCCCGGGAAAAAGAAGTCCCCACAAGATTGATAAATCAAGTCCGGCCATCGTTCGCGATCCAGCCAAATGCATCCTGTGTGGCAGATGTGTCAGGATCTGTGAGGAGATCATGAGCACCTGCTCCTTTGATTTTGCTTACCGGGGAAACGAATTAAAGATTGCCACCACCCTGGGCAAGCCGCTGAACTATTCCAACTGCACCTCCTGTGGCCAGTGCCTGATTGCCTGTCCCACAGGGGCATTGATTGAACATGTGCAATTCCCGGAGCTGGAGGCAAGTATTCATGCATCCGGCACTTTGGTGGTGGCCCAGTACAGCCCTGCAGTGGCCATCGCCGTGGCCGAGCAGCTTGGCATGCGACCAGGAACAGACCTGGGTGGAATGATCGCTGCGGTGCTGCGTCGCTATGGTTTTGATTTCGTTTTTGAAAGCGCCTTCGGCAGCGATCTGCTCATCGTGGAGCAGGCAACGATTTTTGAAGAGCGATTGAAGGAAGAAAGGGATTTTCCTTTGTTGACCAGTTCCTGTCCAGCCTGGGTCCATTTCATGGAACAGTATTACCCGGAGCTCCTGTCAGAACTTTCCCCGCTCAAATCTCCACACCAGATGACCGGAGCCCTCATACGGGAGTGGCTTCCCTCCTTGCTGGAATCGGGCAAAAAGGAAATTGTTTCGGTGTTGATCACTTCCTGTACAGCGGCCAAGACCGAAGCCAAGAGGGCGGAAATGACCCGTGGGGGAGTGCCTGTGATTGACCTGGTGATCACCACGCGCGAACTGGCACGGATGATCAAACTCAGTGGACTGGACCTGGAACAACTGGAGCCGGAGCAACCCGATGCCCCGTTTTATTCACTCGCTACGGCAGGAAAGCTGACCGGGGTGGCAGGGGGTGAAGTGGAAGCCACGGTTCGCACCCTCTATCACAGTGCCACGGGCAAAGAATTGCCACCCTCCAGGTTGCACCGCTTTCGCATACACAAATCCATGCGCACGATGACGGTCAAAGCCGGCCAAAGGGAGATCAGGATGGGTACGGTGAGTGGCCTCAGCCATGCGGTAGCGCTTTTGGAAGAGATCAAAACGGGAAAGCGGAAGCTGGACCTCCTGGAGGTGATGGCCTGTCCCGGTGGATGTATCAACGGGGGCGGACAGCCTATTCCGGTGGACGAAGCCCTGGTACGCACCCGGACCAAAGCCATTTATGAACTGGATAACAGCAGCAGCCTCCATGCCGCTCACGGGAGTCTGGCCCTGAAGAAGAGCTACCAGGATTTTCTGGGTGAACCGGGAGGACAACTGAGTCTGCAACTGTTCCATACCACTTTCACCAAACGGGAGGTTCTGCTGTAAATGGGAACCTCGACACACAAGCGGGCATTGGTGTATACCGTGAAAGATCTTTGCAGAGCTGACGATATGAAACGCTTTACAGGCATGTTGAAGAAACTCGGCTTTGCCCTTATCTGCGAAGTGGACATGGGAGCAGACCTGATGGCAGAAGCTTAACAAACCCTGATCAATGCAAACCCCGGAAAAGGGCAGCACCTTCAGGGTGGTACCACCCGATGGTCATTCCCGACAGATCATCAGAAATGTTGAGATGAAACTGTGATGAAATTAACAATATTTTGTAGTATTGTAATAAACATAGGTAGCCCATGACTTTGCCTGAACGTACTGTTGAACGATTGAGTGAATACCGAAGGTCCCTGCTTCAGTGCCTGGAGGAGGGCAAAACCCATATTTTTTCCCACGAACTGGCAGAACTTCATCACAACACGGCCGTACAGGTGCGGCGGGACATCATGTTCATTGGTTACACCAGCATGCAAAGAAAAGGCTACGACGTGCGGGAGCTGATCGATGTCATCGGGGGCATCCTCGATTCTGAGCAGGGACTCAATGTGGCGGTCATTGGCATTGGGAACCTGGGACGTGCTGTCACCACCTACTTTGTGGGCAAAAGGTCTAAGCTGAATATCATCGCCACTTTCGATGTGGATACCACGAAAATCGACCGGGTAATTTCAGGGGTCAAATGCTATCCCCTGGGCAGGCTCAAAGAGGTGGTGGCCTCGCACAGGATCTCCATCGCCATTGTCACGGTCCCGGCCGATTCGGCCGCTGAGGTATCAGCACAGCTGGTGGAAGCAGGCATCAAGGGAATCCTGAATTTCACCACCGTTCCTTTGAATGTCCCCGATGGGGTCTACCTGGACGAGTATGACATGATCACCTCCATCGAAAAGGTGGCCTATTTCGTGAAGATTTCCCTTGCCTGATCACCTTTCACAAGCGAATCGCCGGGGAGGAGTTTTTAGATCCATCGCGGGTGCTCGATGCGGTAGGAACTCATTTATTAGTATATTCGATGCATGGATTCACGCATTGGAGCTGTCATCATCCTGATCACCGGGGACGGTGATATTCAGCGGATCAATTCCATCATTTCAGAACATGCCGATCTGATCCTGGGCAGGCAGGGTATCCCCCTCAGGGACCGTTCTGCCAGTGTGATTTCTCTGGTGATTGAAGGGGATACAGACAGGATCGGTTCACTTACGGGCAAGCTGGGCAGACTGCCCGGGGTCAGGGTAAAATCGGTGGTGGCCGGGTAAATGTTAAAAAACACCCTCCATTTGTTAAAACTGCTGACCAGTGAAACAAATCTGATTATTATTGGTTATTATAGCTGGAAAGTAATTGTTGGGGTGCAAGGCAAGTTGCGTATCTTTTGAGGGTTTTAGGGAGAGAGCAACTTGCCTTCTTTTTTTATATTTCCTGTTGTTGGGCAGTGTTCTAAGACAGCCCGGTTCCCGCCAAGACAATAATTCGCTTTGCTATCTTTGGAACAGAGAAACTGATCCAGATGATTAATCGCCAACTCATTGAACCCAAGAGCATTGTAGTTGTAGGAGCTTCCAATAATATTTCCAAACCAGGCGGTAAGCTGCTTCACAATATCCGGACAGGAACCTTCAGTGGCGCACTCTATTCGTTGAATCCCAAAGAGGATGAGATACAGGGACTTCCAGCTTACAGGGAAGTGAAGGACCTTCCTTCCACCGACCTGGCCTTTCTGGCCGTACCGGCCCCTTTTTGCGCAGACATTGTTCAGGAGCTTGCCGAGACCAAAGAGACACGGGCCTTCATCATCGTATCGGCCGGTTTTGCAGAAGAGAATAAGGAAGGAGAGCTCATAGAAAAAAAACTGGTGGAGATTTGCCATGCCCACGGAGCTGCTCTGATCGGTCCCAATTGCATTGGGGTCATGACTCCTTCCTATCAGGGTGTCTTTACACTTCCCATTCCCAAACTGGATTCACAGGGATGTGATTTTATTTCTGGCAGCGGAGCCACCGCTGTTTTCATCATGGAATCGGGATTGCAGAAAGGACTCAGATTCAACCATGTTTTTTCTGTGGGAAATTCCGCTCAGCTGGGGGTGGAGGATGTATTGCAGTACCTCGATGAAACCCATTCCGTGAAGCATTCCTCCCGTGTCAAGGTCCTCTATTTTGAAACCATCAAGGATCCCGGACGGCTGCTCAAACATGCCACCTCACTCATAGAGAAGGGCTGTAGCATCGCCGCCATCAAGGCAGGGACCACCGAGGCAGGCAGCAGGGCAGCTTCCTCTCATACCGGGGCCATGGCTAGTCCGGACATGGCTGTGGATGCGCTCTTCCGGAAAGCCGGGATCGTTCGCTGCTTCGGCAGGGAAGAGCTGACCACGGTGGCCTCCGTGATGATGCATCCCCCGCTGAAGGGAAAAAACCTGGCCATTATCACCCATGCAGGCGGACCTGCGGTCATGCTGACCGATAAGCTGGCACAGGGAGGAATGGATGTTCCCCAGCTCCAGGGACCCGCAGCAGAAGAGCTGCTTACCCATCTTTTCCCGGGATCCTCGGTGGCCAATCCCATTGATTTGCTGGCCACAGGCAATGCCGAACAGGTAGGCCTGAGCATAGATTATTGTGAGAACTCCTTTGAAGAGATCGATGGCATCGTGGTGATTTTTGGGACCCCTGGCCTCTTCCCTGTGTTTGATGTCTACAAGGTATTGTGGGAAAAAATGCAGCAGTGCAGCAAGCCCATTTATCCGGTATTGCCTTCGGTCACCACTGCAGCCCGTGAGGTGGAAGAATTCTTATCGCACGGAGCCATCAATTTTCCCGACGAGGTTCAGCTGGGTCAGGCACTGACACGCATCTACGGTACATCCCCTCCGGCGGTCAGAGAAGCCATTCCTGATGGAATTGACCTGCCCGCCATTGATCAGATCCTTGAAGGGGTGGAAGACGGCTACCTGGAGCCTACGGTGACAGGGTCCATCCTTGATGCTGCCGGCATCCCCCGGGTAAGCGAGGGTGTGGCCAAAGATGATGACTCCCTGTTCGGGCTGGCGCATCAAACCGGCTTTCCCCTGGCCATGAAGGTGGTGGGACCGGTCCATAAATCTGATGTGGGTGGTGTGGCCCTGGGGATTGACAATGATGTGGAGCTCATGGAGCATTTTGAGCGCATGAGCCAGATTGATGGATGCACAGGGGTATTGATCCAGCCGATGTTGGAGGGAATGGAAATATTTGCGGGAGCCACCTTTGAACCCGGTTTTGGTCATTTGGTCCTGTGTGGGTTGGGTGGCATCTATGTGGAGGTCATGAAGGACATGGCCAGTGGGCTGGCCCCTCTGTCACTGGGAGAAGCCACGCACATGATCGGCTCTCTGCGGGGCTATAAAATGCTGGAAGGGATGCGGGGACAAAAGGGAATCAACCTCACTGCCTTCGCCAAGATCCTGGTGAACCTGTCCTGGATCCTGCAGAAGCATCCCGAAATTGCCGAGCTGGACCTGAATCCCATCATGGCCCGGGGAGATCAGCTGGCAGTGGTGGATGCCAGGATACGGATCGCGAGGCCAGAACATGCGTAAAGTCAAACCTTTATTAAAGCATCACATTGAAAGTGAAAGATAATGTAATGAAATCAAGCCCCATATCCTCGGAGGTGGTCAATGAAGTCATTGATGCATTTGGGATCCGTCCCGCAGGGAAAGCCACCATCAGAGAACTGGTGAAAATTGTCAATGATATTGAAGGCATTACCGGCCAGGAATATATCCGCATGGAGATGGGTGTACCCGGACTGGATCCCACTTTTGTGGGTACCGAAGCCGAAATGATCGCACTGCGGCGGGGAGTGGCCTCCAAATACCCCAATATTGAAGGCATTGCGCCATTGAAACAAGAGACTGCCCGTTTTGTGAAATTGTTCCTGGATGTGGACGTTGAGCCCATGCATTGCGTACCTTCGGTGGGATCCATGATGGGAGGGATGGCCTCATTCATGGTGGTAAACCGCTCGGACAAAAACCGGACAGGCACCCTATTCCTGGATCCGGGATTCCCGGTGCAGAAGCAGCAGTGCCTGGTGCTGGGACACCAGTACGGGTCTTTCGACCTCTATGATTTCCGGGGAAAAAAGCTTGGCAGTAAAATGACAGAGGAGATAGAGAAAGGGCACTATTCGTCCATCCTCTATTCCAATCCCAACAATCCCTCATGGATCTGTCTGAACGACGAGGAACTCAAGATCATCGGTGAAATCTCCCGTAAGTTCGATGTGACGGTGATCGAGGACCTGGCTTACTTCGGGATGGATTTCAGGAAGGACCTGAGCCAGCCCGGCCATCCTCCCTATCAGCCTACGGTGGCCAAGTATACCGACAACTACCTGCTGCTGGTCTCCAGTTCCAAGGCCTTCAGTTATGCAGGACAACGCATAGGGATGATGGTCATTTCCCCGGGCCTCTTCGACCGAAAATACCCCGACCTGAAACGATATTACTCCTCCGACAAGTTTGGCCATGCCATGGTCTACGGGGCCCTGTATGCCCTGTCTGCCGGGGCCTCTCATACGGCCCAGTATGCCCTGGCAGCCATCTTCAAGGCAGTCAATGATGGTTCCTACAACTACATCCAGGAGGTCAGGGAATACGGAGCCAAGGCCAGCATCATGAAGGCCATGTTTCAGAAGTATGGGTTCAGGATCGTCTACGACATGGACCTGGATGAACCCATCGCCGATGGTTTTTACTTCACCTTGTCCTACCCTGGTTTTGAAGGACCCCAGCTGGTGGAAGAACTGCTGTACTACGGGATCAGTGCCATTTCACTGGGGACCACCGGAAGCACCAGGACCGAAGGATTAAGGGCCTGCGTATCACAGGTTCGAAGGGATCAGTTTCCAGTGTTGGAGCAGCGATTGATCCAGTTTCACCGTGACCACCCCATCCCGGAATAAATATTTTCGTCCCAAAAATCCGGCGATCGGACAAACCTGTCCAATAACAGTTAATAAGGTATTTGAGAATTATTACATTTGAGATTGACTTAAAAAACAGCAGGGTATGGCAAAAGCAAAAGGAGCCATTGTAGTAGATATAGAGAGGTGCAAGGGTTGTCAGGTCTGCATGGTGAATTGTCCCACCGATACCATCGGAATGACCCAGGAGGTGAATGGAAAGGGTTACCACTATGCCTTTATGGAACGCCCGGAAAGTTGCACAGGCTGTACAAATTGTGCAGTGGTGTGTCCCGATGGGGTGATTACAGTGTATCGGGTAAAACAACAATAAAGCGACTCAGTATGAAGGAATTGGCACTTATGAAGGGTAACGAGGCCATTGCGGAAGCGGCCATCAGGGCCGGTGTGGATGGCTATTTTGGATACCCCATTACGCCACAATCGGAAGTGATGGAATACCTGATGCTGCAGAAACCTGAAGAACGCACCGGCATGGTGGTGTTGCAGGCAGAAAGCGAGGTGGCTTCCATCAATATGATCTATGGGGCAGCAGGCACCGGCAAAAAAGTGATGACTTCCGCCTCCAGTCCCGGCATCAGCCTGATGCAGGAGGGAATCAGTTATATCGCGGGAGCAGAACTTCCCTGTTTGATCGTGAATGTGGTCAGAGGGGGGCCCGGACTGGGAACCATCCAGCCTTCCCAGGCCGATTATTTTCAATCCACCAAGGGCGGAGGTCATGGCGACTATCGCCTGATTGTGCTGGCACCCGCTTCGGTCCAGGAGATGGCCGACTTTGTGGACCTGGGCTTTGAACTGGCTTTCAAGTACCGGAATCCGGCCCTGATCCTCTCGGATGGCCTGATTGGTCAGATGATGGAAAAGGTGGAGCTGCCTCCGCAGAAAGAGCGGGTGAGTGAATTTGACCAGAGCTGGGTGACCACCGGAAAAACAGCTCAGAGAGAGCGCAATATAATTACATCCCTGAACCTGGATCCCGACCTTCAGTATGAGCACAACCTGAAACTGCAGGAGAAATACAGGCGCATGGAGGAGGATGTGATGTTTGAGAAGATTGCCTGTGAGGATGCCGATTTCCTGCTGGTGGCTTACGGATCCAGTGCCAGGATCTGCCAGAAGGTGGTGGAACTGGCCAGGAGCAGGGGCAAGAAAGTGGGATTGCTTCGTCCACAGACCCTGTTCCCCTTTCCCAGCAAGGAACTTTCCAGGATGGCACGCCGGATGAAAGGAATGATGGCGGTGGAGCTGAGCGCCGGACAAATGGTGGAGGATGTAAAGCTGGCGGTGAACGGCAAGGTGCCTGTCTATCATTATGGCATGGTGGGAGGCAAGATCCATTCGCCGGATGATGTACTGCACGCAGTGGAAGAAAAATATATGGGAGGATATTAGATGGAAATGAAAGAAATTATCAAGCCGGAAAACCTGGTATACAAGCGCACGCCCCTGATGACCGATGCCACCCTGAGCTACTGTCCGGGTTGCGGTCATGGTACCATTCACCGCCTGATCATGGAGGTGGTGGAGGAGATGGGCATCCAGCAGGATACCATCGGGATCGCCCCTGTGGGGTGCTCTGTGCTTGCCTATGATTTCATGGATGTGGACTGCACCCAGGCAGCGCATGGCCGTGCGCCTGCCGTGGCCACAGGGATCAAACGGCTCTGGCCCGAAAAATATGTGTTTACCTATCAGGGGGACGGAGACCTGGCGGCCATAGGAACGGCCGAAACCATCCATGCCTGCAACAGGGGGGAAGACATCACCATTTTCTTTGTGAACAATGGCATCTATGGAATGACCGGTGGACAGATGGCACCCACTACCCTCGAGGGGATGAAATCCTCTACTTCCCCTTATGGCAGGGACAACGCCACCATGGGCCCACCCTATAAGATCACGGAAATGGTGGCCCAATTGGAAGGGACCCATTTTGTGACCCGTCAGTCGGTGCATAAGCCCGGACCGGTGAGAAAAGCCAAGAAGGCCATCCGGAAAGCCCTGGAGGTGCAAAGGGACCACAAGGGTACTTCCTTCATTGAATTTGTTTCCAATTGCAATTCGGGTTGGAAAATGACTCCCAATGACTCCAACCAGTGGATGGAGGAGCACATGTTTCCCTTCTACCCCATGGGAGATATCAAAGTGGATGGTCAACTGGTAAAAGCTTAGAAAGTTATGACGGAAGAAATCATTATCGCAGGTTTCGGGGGACAGGGTGTCCTCTCCATGGGAAAGATCCTGGCCTATTCGGGGATCATGCAGGAGCAGGAGGTGAGCTGGATGCCTTCCTACGGTCCTGAAATGCGGGGCGGCACAGCCAATGTCACAGTTATTCTCAGCGACGACAGGGTCAGCTCACCCGTACTGCAAAGCTATGACACGGCCATCCTGCTGAACCAGCAATCGATGGATAAGTTTGAAGAGATGGTGAAACCCGGGGGACTGATGATCTATGATCCCAATGGCATTACACGGCATCCGGAACGGGATGATATCCGGATCTTCCAGGTGGAGGCCACCGAAGAAGCTGTAAAAATGAAATCACCCATCACCTTCAACATGGTGGTGCTGGGAGCCTACATCAAGGTGAACCCTGTGGTGGATCTGGACAACGTGATCAAGGGCCTTCGCAAGTCCCTCCCCGAGCGCCACCATCACCTGATCCCCAAGAACGAGGAGGCCATCAAAAGGGGGATGGAGATTGTGAAGGAGGCCAAGCTCACTGCTTGATATTTCCAAAAGGGAGGGTGATGCTGAGCCAGGGGATGGCGATGAATTCGCCCATGTCGGTGCCCACAGGAATGACCAGCCCGTAATCCACGGCCAGGCGTTTCTGCACACTGCGGCCGCCCAGCATGATGATCCCGAAGGATTCACCCGCGCCCAGGCTGAGGTAATAATTCTCGGTCATCAGGTAGGTCTTTCTTCCTACCCGGGTCATCCCGCTGAGCATGAGGGTGACCCGGTCCGACCAGTCCCAGTCGTTGTCATAGGCCGAAAAGCCCCATCCGGCACCCAGGGTCAGATTGTTTTCCCGGTTGCCAAAGGTGCTTGCCCCATAGGCGATCCCAAAGCTGCTTCCTTCTCCCAGCACATGCGCGAAGAGCATCCCCGCACCCAGCTGAACTTTGTCCCTGGCCACGGGAACCGACAGCTTGGGGGTGAGCCAGACCGGGGTGGGAGCGCCTGCGAACAGGAAGAGCGGCACAACACCGCCTCCCAGCGACAGGTAGTTGCTGATCCCATAGTTGAACTGGTTTAGCAGGATCCAGGTGTTCTGAAAATAGCCCTCGCCTTTCTGCAGGCCATGGGCCGCAGGACCAAAGAAATAGCGGGTGGCATGGGGATTCCCGAACCAGTATTCCCCGTCCACCAGAAGGTCGGAACGGATCTCTTCCCGTTTTTTTATGTACCTGGCAGGAATAAACAATTCTCCATAGATGCTTGTATTGAGGAGGATGCCCGTGCTGTCCTCAAAAAGGATGTTTCCGGTAAATTCATTGCCATCGGTGGTCTCCACCATCCAGAGGGAAAGGCTGTCAGCTGTTTCCTGCGAATATACCGGCGCCAGGGCCAGGGCCAAAAGCAGGGTGAGAAGTATGGGCGTTTTGTTCATGGACTATTCGTAAAAGTGCATTTCACGCATATACTGGTAGGCTTTGGCCGGCACCAGGTGACGTACATCCTTGCCATCCCCGATGGCCTTGCGTATGAAGCTGGATGAGATGTCCATCAGGGGAGCCTCCACCAGGGTGGCATTCTGCAGGCTGAAGGATTCTTTCAGTCTTTCACCAGGCCTGGGATAGATCAGGCGGTGGTATTTCTGTACGATCAGATCGGCATGTTTCCACTTGTGAAAGGTCCTCAGACCGTCGGAACCCATGATCAGCTGGAACTCGCGTCCCGGATTCTTCTCTTCCAGGTAGGCCAGGGTATCGATGGTGTAGGAAGGAGTGGGCAATTTGAATTCTATATCAGAGGCCCTGAAGCGCTCGTCATCTTCTATGGCCAGACGGACCATCTCAAGGCGGTGATAATCTTTTAACAGGCTGCGTTTTTCCTTCAGGGGGTTTTGCGGACTCACCACAAACCAGAGCTGCTCCAGGTCGGTGAACTCTATCATGAAGTTGGCGATGGCCAGGTGGCCAATGTGTATGGGATTGAAGGATCCAAAGTAGAGTCCGGTTTTCATTGGGCCAGGAATTCTCTCACTATCATGAATGCTGTATGTTGTGCCTCATCCAGGCGGTCGTTCACCACAATGTGGTCGAATCGTGGAGCAAACTGCATTTCGTGCCCGGCTTTTTTCAGCCTCTTATTCAGCGAGGCCTCATCATCGCTTCCCCGCGAACGCAATCGCTCCTCGAGGACACCCAGGGAAGGGGGTTCTATGAAGATGGCGCAGGCCCGGTCCCCGAATTCTTTTTTCAGGTTCAGCCCGCCCATCACATCGATGTCAAATACCGCATGCCTGCCTTCTTCCCAGATCCTTTCCAGCTCGCTATGGAGGGTCCCGTAGAACTGTCCGGGATAGACCTCCTCCCATTCGATAAAGGCCTTTTTATCTATCAGATCCCTGAAGGCTTCGGCAGACATGAAATGGTATTCACGGCCATCGATTTCCCCTTCTCTGGGAGGACGGGAAGTAGCCGATATGCTGAAGGCCAGATCCAGATCCATGCGCATCAGGTGCTGGACAATGGTGGACTTGCCAGCTCCGGAAGGTGCGCTGAAAATGATGAGTTTCCCTTTCATTACAGAATGTTCAGTACCTGCTCCTTGATTCGCTCCAATTCGTCTTTCATTTCCACCACCAACTTCTGGATCTCGGTCTGGTTGGCTTTGGACCCGAGGGTATTGATCTCCCTTCCCATTTCCTGAGAAATAAAGCCCAGCTTCTTTCCAACGGGTTGGGACTCTTGCATGGTTTCCAGGAAATACTTGCAATGGTTGGCCAGCCTGACCTTCTCTTCAGAGATATCCAGTTTTTCAAGGTAGTAGATCAGTTCCTGCTCAAAGCGGTTTTCATCCACAGTGTCTTTCTTCAGGAACTCCTCCAGGTTGTTTCCGATCCTTTCCCTGATCTGCTCCATGCGCGAAGATTCATAAGCGGCTACCTTTCCCAGTCTATCCGAAATGGCCTCGACCCTCTCCCTCAAATCCTTCTCCAGTGAGAGGCCTTCCTGGTTCCTGAATTCCCGGACCTGCTCCAGGGCAAGCTCCAGGGCTTCCTTGACCTTAAGCCATTCTTCATCCTCTACCCCGGCTTTCTCGGTCCGGATGGTATCGGGCAATCTCAGGACGGTGCCCAGCAGTTCGGGAGAAGTGGGCAGACCCAGTTCACCGGCGATCTTGTACAGTTGTTCATAATAACCTTTCACCACCGCCTCGTTGATGGTGCCTGAGCTGGCATTTTCTGCAATTTCGTAGTGGAAGGAACACTCCACCTTGCCTCTTTCCAGGGCTGCAGTGATCATTTGACGGATCTCAAGCTCCTTTTCCTTATACAAGGAAGGCAGCCGGGCATTGGTATCCATCTGTTTGCTGTTGAGGGACCTGATTTCGATGGTCAGTTTTTTATCGGGAAGAAGGCATTCGGCTTTGCCATAGCCGGTCATGGATCTGATCATGGGTCCTGATTATATTTCTGGCAAATTTACTATTAATAGCCGGATTTCAGGCTTAATTTGCCATGGGCACGGTAAAGCTGAAGGTACTTCCCTCGCCAGGTTTGCTTTCCACGCTGATCTCCCCTCCGTTTTTCTCCACAAATTCCCGGCAGATGATCAGTCCCAGGCCGGTCCCTTTTTCTCCTGCGGTTCCGGTGGATTTGAACTTTTCATCGATCCGGAAAAGTTTATTCATGTGTTCAGGAGGGATCCCCACTCCCTCATCCACGATGCTCACGGCAATTTTTTCCTCCCGGGTGTCTAATTTGATCTCCACTTTCTTATCCTTCTCAGTGAACTTGACCGCGTTGGTGACCAGGTTGCGGATCACGGAATTGATCATATCCCGGTCTCCATAGGCATAAACCTCATCCTGCTCAGGGGAAAGCAACATGATCCCTTTACGTTCGGCCAGCAGCTTATGCACATTGATGTTTTCCTGGATCACGGAAGTCAGGTTGAACCTGACCGGGTCATATTTGATCCTTCCCCGCTGCGACCTGGACCAGGTAAGCAGGTTTTCCAGCAGATCCAGCAGGTGTTTGACAGATTCATGGATCTTTTTAAAACCTGATTTATGGTCTTCCTTCTCAGTCTGATCAAAACTTTCGACCATCAATTCGCTGATGGAAAGCAGGCTGGCAAAGGGATTCTTCAGGTCGTGGGAGATGATGGAGAAGAACTTGTCCTTGGTGGCATTCAGTTCCATCAGGTTCTTTTCCGATTTCCGGAGCGCTTCATTGGCCTGACTGATCTGCTGATTCTGGTACTTCAGCAAGCGGTTGGTCCGGGATTTCACCAGGTAGATGTAAATCATGACCGCGATGGCTGTGGAAAACAGGACCTCCAGCAAAATGAACCACCACGATAACCAGAAAGGAGGGGTGATGGTGATGTTCAACAGCAGGGGCGGATCGCTTTGGTAACCATCGGAATTGATGGCCACCACCTTGAATAGGTAGGAGCCCGCCTTCATGTTGGCGTACGAGACGTAATTGCGCGTCCCGGCATTGGTCCAGTCTGTCTCCAGGTTTTCCATGATGTAGGAATACTGGAGTTTCCCTGTCTGCAGGTTATTGAGGACGGAAAACTCGATGGAAAAAAAACGGTGTTCATAATCCAGTACGATTTCTTCCAGGTAGGTGACGTTCTCGCTGGAATAGTACTCTCCCTCAAACTCCACGATGCGTCCGGGATTTTCCTCAAATTCTTCCTCCAGGTCCACGCCGGCAATTTTCACCTCCGTCCCCAGCACCTCAATCTTGGTCAGGGTAACTTCCGCCACGTTTCGGATGGGGGGCACATTGTCCGGATCAATGACATTCATGCCATATACGCCCCCAAAGTAGAGAAGACCGTTGTGTCCTTTGTGGTAGGCACCTCCATTGAACTCATTGCTCTGCAGTCCATCGTTCATATCAAAGTTCTTTGCCTCGAAAGTCTCCAGGTTGAAGCGGCATATGCCCAGGTTGGTACTCAACCATATGTGGTTGTTTTCGTCGGGCAAAACCCCGTAGATCACTTCATTGGCGAGGCCTTCGTTAATTCCGAAGCGCCTGAAAGACTCTGTGGCAGGATAAAACATGTTCAGACCGCTGTTGGTACCTATCCAGAACCTGCCCATCTCGTCTTCATATATGGAATAGACAATGTTGTCGGAAAGGGTGTTGGGATCTTCAGGATCGTGGTGATAGAACGTACTCTGTCCGCTTTCGGGATCCATTTTGCACAAACCTCCCCCATAGGTTCCCACCCAAAGCCAGCCTTCCTGGTCGTGATGCATGGAAGCGTAGATGAAATCGTGCGGGAGACCATCCTCTTTTTCTTCATCGGTCAGGTAGTGACTGAATGACATGTCCGCTTCCACCAACAGGTTCAATCCGCTCCGGGTCCCTACCCATAATCTTCCTTCCTGATCTTCATACAGCGCACGTACCGAATTGTGAGAAATGCTGGTCGAGTCGTCCGGGTCGTGCCGGAAGTGACGGAAAGAGCGGTTTCGGGGATCAAACAGATCGAGCCCTCCCCCGTCTGTCCCGATCCATATCCGGCCCTTGCTGTCCTCATAGATTTTCCGGACGGAGGAATGGGACAGGGATGTGGGATCAAAGGGATCGTGATCATAGTGGGTAAAGGTGCCGCTTTGCTGGTTATAGCACGAAATGCCATTGGCATTGGTCCCGAACCAGAGCTTGTTATCCGAGGTCTCGCAGATGGTCCAGACAAAGGAGCTGGCCAGACTGTTTGGATTAAATGGATTGTGCTTGAAGAGCTTGAACCTGTTTGAATGGGGATCCAGGATGCTGATGCCGGCTCCAAAGGTCCCCACCCAGGTGACACCGGCCCTGTCCTGAAAGATGCAGTTGATGGAATTCTCTGAAAGGCTTTCCGGATCAGCCGGGTTATGAACCAGATGTCTGTAAGATAGTCCGGCGGGATCGATCTGGTAAATTCCATTGCCAAAGGTGCCGAACCAGATATTTCCCTCAGCGCCTTCCAATAGCGATTCTTTGGGATCCAGAGCCAGGGAATGGCTAGTGCCTCCGGCTTCCAGTACCTTTACCAGACCATCTTCCTCCCCCCGGTAACAGTAAAGGCCTTCGTCGGTGAGGACCCATACCTGTCCCAGGCGGTCGGGAAGAACGGTTTTTATTTCGGCAGTTTCTTCCTCAAAACTCAGGGGAATAAGCTGGTTTTGACGTGCCGGGGAGAGATCCAGTTTTACCAGCCCCTTGTCTGTCCCCAGCCAGATGATCAGCTCCCTGGAGGCCATGTGATAAATGACCGTACTGCTGTCAATGATTCCCCCTGCATCTTCGCTGAAGAATAGTCCGGATTTCCGGTCGTAACTAAACAATCCCTGGTAGGTGGCAATCCAGAAGAGACCTGATTCATGTTGCAGGAAGCCGGAAATGCGTGAGCGAAGGCCGGCCAGATCTCTGTCGTTGGGATTAATTCTCTGAACTTCATTGGTGAAGCGGTCCACATGGTTCAGTCCCTGAAAGGTCCCCACCCAAAGTTCGTTTCTCAGGTCCACTTCAATGGCAGAAATGGTATCGTTGGAAAGGGAGGCCGGATCGGCAGGATCGTGATGCAGGGCAGTAAAGATGCCTTTGCGTGGATCGTATTTGGTCAAACCACTTCGGGAGCCCAGCCAGATCATCCCTGACTTATCTTCGTACACCTTTTCCACCCATTTGTTGGCCAGGAGGTTGCGCTGATCAGTGGTGGCGCCGTAAACGGTAATGGTTTGGCCGTCATATTTGTTCAGTCCATCCTCGGTACCAAACCACATAAATCCCTTGGAGTCCTGATAGATATCGTAGACCGAGCTCAGGGACAGTCCATCGTTGATGGTGATCCTTTTAAAACGGACATAATCTTCCTGTGCGACCGTCGGGAGGGCGTACAGCAGCACAGCGGCCATCAGAACTGAAAACCTGGTCATTCTGTGAAACGTGGTAGTGTTAGTCCTCATTGGACGCACAAATATCGAACCAAGTTACCCAATCGCAGTGGCTAAATCAATGAAAGAAAGGTTAAATAATGTTATATCCCCCTTAACGGGTAATGGTAGCGGGTTCTAACTTCACTTTTACCACGGTCTTGGTTTTCCATCTGCCGGTCCGGTAATAGAAGAAGGACAATATCATGCCAAAGGCCCAACCGGCAGGAATGGCCCACCAGATTCCGGCCTCTCCCATGCCGGCTCCTTTGAAGGTAAGACCAGCAAATTCAACGGTTTCCCGGCTAAGTAACAGTGCTGCCGGTATCCTGATCAGCCAAAGTGAAATCAGGGTAAGGAACATGGGCACTACCGTGTCACCTGCTCCCCGCATCACTCCCCCGAAAGCAAACATCCAGGTAAACAACAGGTAAAATGAAGTAACGATGGTCAGGTAGTCTCCCCCGATATTCACCACCTCCATATCGGTGGTGAACAATTTCATCAAAGGGTACTTGAACAGGATGATCAGGACGGAAATGACCACCGCGGTGGCCGAAGACATCAGCAGGGTGCGGTTGAGCCCTTTCCTTACCCGGTCCAGCTTTCCTGCTCCAATATTCTGTCCCACGAAAGTGGACAGGGCCTGGCCGAAGACCATGGAGGGAATGACTGCCAGGCTGTCCAGCCTTCCCGCTGCGGTATAGCCGGCCACCACATTTGTCCCGAAGCCATTGACGATCCCCATCAATGCCATCATGCCCAGGGCCACGAAGGTATGTTGCAGTCCGGTGGGGAGCCCGATCCTGAGGGTTTGTTTAAAGATCTCCCAATCGAAGGCAAATTCCTTCAGGTTGAACCTGATGAGCTCGTGATTCCTGTTCAGGTAGAAGACAGCCACTATAAAGGCCGCACCCTGGGCGATGATGGTGGCAAAAGCAGCTCCTTCGATCCCCCATCCCAGTTTTACAATGAAGAGCAGATCCAGGCCAATGTTCAGAATTGTGGAAAGAATTAGAAAATACAATGGAGTGATGGAGTCGCCCATGCCCCTGAGGACGGCGGCCACGCCATTGTATCCAAAGAACACCACCAGGCCCGAAGCATAGATGGTAAAGTAAGTGGTGGCGGTAGGCATCAGTTCCTCGGGTAGTTTTATCAACCGGAAGATCGGTTCCGCAAAGGAGATTCCCACCACCGTCATGACCACCGCAAATGCTGTCATCACAATAAAAATGGTATCAATGGCACGTTTGACCTTGGAAAAATTCTTGGCGCCGAAAAACTGAGAGATTACGATGGTGCCCCCTGTGGCGATGCCTATGATCAGCGCGATCAGGGTGAATATGACCGGGAAGGAGGCCCCCACCGAAGCCAGGGCTTCTTTGCCCAGAAAGCGTCCCACAATGATCTGGTCCACAAAGGTATATAGCTGCTGGAAAAGGTTTCCCACCAGCATGGGCAAGGCAAAACGGAATATATTTTTGCCTACACTGCCTGTGGTAAGATCTTTCGTGGACATAAGAAAACGGCAAAGGTCGGGAAATAATCTGGAAAGGGGAAGTTTTCCTGTGTTTTGGAGCAGAACATTTTCAAATCAGGGAAAAATTCCTTAAGATAGGGTAGCCTTAACAATCTATCCTAAAACCCATGTCAGCCGAAGATTCATCAGCTTATTCTTCCATTCATTCCATAAACTCATTTCTCATGAAAAATTTCAGACATCATTTGATGGTGGTGATCCTGTTTGCTTTTGTGCCGGGAGCCTTCGCACAGATTGCCGGGACTGCCCATGATTTTTCCACAGAATCCTGGGCTCCCACCACCAACCGGGGATGTGGGGTCTGCCACACCACCCACCAGTCCCTGAGCATCATCAGTGCTCCTTTGTGGAACCACGAGCCCACCATGGTGGCAGGATATACCCTTTACAATTCACCCACTTTCGACGGAAACTCAACAATCACAGATCCGGGGGCCAGTTCCAGGCTTTGTCTCAGTTGTCACGACGGAACAGTGGCCCTGGAAAATTTCGGTGGCATTACCAATGGCACCAATTTCATCGATCCGGGGGCACGCATCGGAGGCGTGGCCGGAAATGATTTGAGCACCGATCATCCCATTTCCTTTGATTACACCGATGCCCTGGCCACCAGCGACGGCGGATTGTATCCTCCTACCACGACCAACAGTGGCCTGGGGAGCACCATTGATAATGACATGCTCTTTAATAGCCGGATGGAGTGTGCCTCCTGTCATGATGTGCACAACAGATTTGGGGTGATGCACTTGCTGAAGATGTCCAACGCCAACAGCGAACTCTGCCTTACCTGTCACAACAAGTAAGGTGACCATGACGGCTGCCTGATAAACAATGATCCCTTCATGAACAAAATGCTCTCAAGCATAGCTGCCGGAATATGTGTGATTTCCTGCCTGTTTTGCGCCTGCACTCGCCAGGCGGCCGGATCCCGGTCCCCTGAGTCCCTGGTTATTTTTCCTCCTCCTCCGGATACCACCAGGATACAGTTTCTGACCCAGTTCAGCTCTTCCGCCGACCTGGTAAGAAAAAGGGGCGGGTTTCAGAAGTTCCTGCTTGGAGAAGAGGAAAGACGTGACATCATCAAACCTTATGGAGTGACGGCGCACAAAGAGAAGGTATATATATGCGATACCGGGGTGGGCGGTCTGGAAATTCTGGATCTGGATCGCAGGACCTTTACCTACTTTCTTCCAGGAGGCAGGGGCCAGCTGCAGCTACCCATCAATTGCTGCGTGGATGAACGCGGCTACCTTTTTGTGGCAGATGCCAACAGGAAGCAGATCGTGGTGTTTGACAGCGAACAAAAATACCTGCATGCTTTTGGAGAGCCTGAAGATTTTAAACCGACCGATGTGGAGGTATATCAAGACAGGATATGGGTGGCCAATGTCCAGGACCATGCTGTCTATATATACAGCACCGTGGATTATTCCTTGATAGACAAGATTCCGGGAAAGGTAGCGGGTGAGGAGGGATTTATCAGGCAAAGCACCAACATCGCCCTGGGTGAGGACCTCCTTTGTGTATCAGATATGGGGGATTTTAACGTAAAGAAGTTCTCAACCGATGGCGAGTTTCAAAGCTTGTTGGGAGGATATGGTAATCAGCCCGGGAGATTTACACGGCCCAAGGGACTTGCCCTGGACAGGGAAATGAATCTGTATGTGGTCGATGCCGCATTCGAAAATGTACAAATCTGTAATGTGCAGGGCGATCTTTTGATGCATTTTGGCGGATCGTACGGGGGGGATGGGGCTATGTGGCTTCCTGCCGCGGTGGAAATCAGCTATGAGAACCTCTCCTATTTCCAATCCTATGTGGACCCGGGTTTTGAATTGAAATACCTGATATATGTGACCAATCAGTATGGACCGGCCAAGGTCAATGTATATGGTCGTGTGGACGAAAAATCCGCTACCTAAGCAAAAAAGGGAATGAAGCATCGAGGCAGATTATGGCATGTGATTCTTTGGAGCCTGGCAATCATCATCATGAGCCAATGCTCTCCCTATGCCGGAAAGAACCTGCTGAGCTTCTTTTTTGACGGGGTCCCTGAAACCGATTCGGCCGGGACGGAGCTTACCGGAACGGAGCAGACACCGGCCGATTCCCTGGGATCCCCCCTGGAGCTGATTGCCCAACAAGAGCCTTCCCGGCTGTTGCACTATCCTTATGAGGAAGGGGAATGCGCTTCCTGTCACAATGCCCTTTCCCTGGGAACCATGGTGGAGGCCCAGCCAGGTCTATGTTACCTCTGTCATGAAGATCTTTCGGAGGTCTACGCCCATCTGCATGGACCGGTGGCAGGAGGATATTGTACTTCCTGTCATGATCCCCATGTATCTGATTATCATAGCCTTTTAAGGATGGAGGGCGACAGGCTATGCTTCTATTGTCACGGCAGGGAGGATGTGTTGAAGAATGAGGTGCACCAGGACCTGGAAGGAATGTTTTGTTTGGATTGCCACAATCCCCACGGGGGCGAAGACAAATATATTTTTCAATGAGCTTGATGCTCTGATCAGTTGAAAAAACTTAGATACATATGCCTGATGGCCTTATGGCTTGTCCCTGCCCGGGGAGTTTCTCAGGCCCCTTATTCTCTGGGGATATGGCACCTCAGGCATATCTCCGGCGAGCTGGACCTGAAGGGGCAATACCGGCAGCTCGAGAGCAGTTTCAATGAAGTTAGCGAGGACCAACGAAGTACCTACCTGCTGAGCGGGCTCAAAATAAACACATCCAGCTATCTGTGGGATAAAGATATCTTAATGATTGACCTGGGGGGAGCCTACAGCCCTGAACTGAGGGATGAAAAGTACATCACGGTTCCGGACAGGTCCGAGGTGAGGACCCTGAAGAAGGTGGACCTGAGGGCCACCCTGTTCAACAATAAACCCCTGAGTTTGCAGGGATTCTACAATTACGATCAAAGTTACTTCAACCGGGAATTGCTGACCAATGTGAGGTCCAACAACCGGCAATGGGGAGGGATCCTGTCCCTCAACACCCGTTTTTTGCCACTCTCACTTACTTACAGAAATCAGCGCTGGGACCAGGAAGAGATCCAGAGCGGGCGCATGTTCAGTATGGACCAGGAGAGCGTACAGGCGAGGACCTCAAAATCCTTTGGATCAAGAGACCGCACTGAGCTGCTCTATTCGCACAATACGTACCTTTACAGTTATGCGGAACTGCATCAGACCAGCCATGTCATTGACCGGCTCGCCCTGAACAACAATGTTTTTTTTGACCCTGCCAGGAATTACAACCTGAATTCCAGATTTACCTGGTACGATCAAAACGGGACCACCTCTTTCAGGAGGATGGAACTGCTCGAGAGCC
>CBDTYO010000005.1:0-29793 GCA_965364615.1 uncultured Bacteroidia bacterium | reverse complement strand
CGCATTGATCTTCCCGAGCCCTTGGAGCCGGGAGGCAAAGCGGATCTGGAAATCAAATGGTGGTACAGGATCAATGACCGGATGAAAGACGGGGGAGGCCGTTCGGGCATGGAGTATTTTCCCGGGGATGACAATTACATTTATACCATTGCACAGTTCTTCCCCAGGATGGCTGTATACAGCGAAGTGGATGGCTGGCAGAATCATCAGTTCACCGGACGATCCGAATTTGCCCTTCCCTTTGGGAATTATCAGGTGGAAATTACCGTGCCGGCGGACCATGTGGTGGGGGCCACGGGCGTATTGGTGAATCCGGGCGAGGTGCTTTCAGACCAGGAAATGGACCGTTTGGAACAAGCCAGGAATTCACTGGATGAACCTGTGTTCATAGTGACCGGGCAGGAAGCGCTTCAGGCCGAGAAGAATAAGCTGGAATCCAAGCTTACCTGGAAATTCCATGCCGAAAATGTGCGGGATTTTGCCTTTGCCAGTTCCCGGAAATTCATCTGGGATGCCATGGCGGTGGAGTTCGGGGAAAAGAAGGTGTTGGCCAATTCACTCTATCCCAAGGAGGGAAATCCCCTCTGGGAAAAATATTCCACCCGGGTGGTGGCCCATACCCTGCAGGTATATTCGCGACTTACCTTCGACTACCCCTATCCGGTGGCTTATTCGGTGCATACCGACCGGATTGGCATGGAATACCCGATGATCTGCTTCAACGGCGGGCGTCCGCTTCCTGACGGCACCTATTCGGAAAGCACCAAATGGGGCATGATCGGGGTGATTATTCACGAAGTGGGTCACAACTATTTTCCCATGATCGTGAATTCCGATGAACGCCAGTGGACCTGGATGGACGAGGGCCTCAACTCCTTCCTGCAAGGCGTTGCAGAGCGTGAATGGGACCATGATCATCCTTCCCCGAGGGGCAAACCTGCCAACATAGTTCCCTATATGAAAGGGGACAAATCCAACATTGCCCCCATCATGACCCAGGGGGATCTCCTGAAACAATTCACCAGCAATGCCTACAACAAACCCGCCACGGGACTGAATATCCTGCGTGAGACCATCATGGGCAGGGAGCTTTTTGATTTTGCTTTCCGGCAGTATGCCCAGCGCTGGATGTTCAAGCATCCCACCCCGGAGGATTTTTTCCGGACCATGGAGGATGCCTCGGCGGTGGACCTGGACTGGTTCTGGAGGGGGTGGTTCTACGGCACCGATCATGTGGATATTTCCCTGGATCAGGTGACAGCCATGGAGCTGGCTTCAGGCGATCCGGCCCAGGAAAAGGCCGAGAACAGGAAGAACGCCGAATCTGAACCCGAATCCATTGCAGTGCAGCGCAACCGGGCCAGCATGAAATCCATGGTGGAGAGGGATCCCAGCATGAGAGACTTTTATGACGGCTATGATCCCTTCAAAGCCGATAGAAACGATGCGGAAGCCTACCAACGCTACCTGAGAACGCTGACCGAACAGGAAGAGGCATGGCATAAGGCAGGCGGGACCTATTACCAGCTGGATTTCTCCAACCTGGGAGGGATGGTGATGCCCCTGGTCATCCAATTTACCTTTGCTGACGGGAGTCAGGAAATTCGCCGGATCCCGGCTGAAGTCTGGAACCAGGATAACCTCAGGACTTCGAAAGTATTCCTGCTGGACAAGGAACTGGTTTCGGTCACCCTCGATCCATTCCAGGAAACGGCTGACTGTGATCTGAGCAACAACCATTGGCCTCCGGGGATCAGGAAAAGTCGCTTCGAATTGTTTAAGGGCCGTACGGGAAGGGATTCGGGCGGATCCAATCCCATGCAGCAGCAGTAGATCAGTTCAGGATGTTTTCGATGTAGGCCAGTTCATCGCTGTGAAAATCCAGCTTTCTGACCGTGGCCACATTGTCTTCCAATTGGGCCACTGAACTGGCACCGATCAGCACCGAGGTGATTTGCTGTTTGCTCAGGATCCAGGCCAGGGCCATCTGGGCCAGGGTCTGGCCACGCTGCCCGGCGTGTTGATTCAATGCCTTCACCTTGACCATGGTTTCTGCATCCAGGTGTTCCTGTTTGAGAAAAATGCTGTCGCTGGCGATCCTGGAATCCTCCGGTATGCCCTGAAGGTAACGGTCGGTGAGCAGGCCCTGGGCCAGCGGACTGAAGGGTATGCAGCCCACCCCCCTGTGCTCCAGCACCTCCAGCAAACCGTCTTCCACCCAGCGATCAAACATGTTGTAACGGGGCTGGTGGATCAGACACGGAGTGCCCAGCTCTTCCAGGATATCCACTGCCCGGGTGGTCTGCTCAGCATCATAATTGGAGATGCCTGCGTAAAGTGCTTTGCCCTGTTGTACCGCAGTGTGTAAGGCCATCATGGTTTCTTCCAGGGGAGTTTCGGGATCGGGGCGGTGCGAATAGAAAATGTCCACGTAATCGAGCCCCATCCGCTTCAGGCTCTGATCAAGACTGGCCAGGAGGTATTTGCGGCTGCCCCATTCCCCGTAGGGTCCTTCCCACATCAGGTAGCCTGCCTTGGTAGAGATGATCAGTTCATCGCGATAGGGAGACAACTCCGATTGCAGCACATTCTTCAGGTTGGATTCGGCACTGCCGGGAGGGGGACCATAATTGTTGGCCAGGTCAAAATGGGTAACACCCAGGTCAAATGCCCTGAGCAGGATGTCTTTCATGTTCTGAAAGTCATCCATACCACCGAAATTGTGCCAGAGCCCCAGTGATATGGCAGGCAGGAGGAGCCCACTGTTCCCGCAACGCCTGTATGTCATTTGATCGTACCGCTTTGAAGATGCTAAATGTGCCATGTGCTGATTTTATTTATTTTTTGATGAGGGGAATTCGGTAAAAGATGGAATAGGAGATCCCGAAACTTGTGTCCTGTCCCCGGGTGCCGAATCCGGGCACCAGCTGGGGCAAAAGCTGTGGATCCATGTCAGGATTCAGCAAAAACTTGTAGCGAAGGGACCATCCCATGAAGAGGTTGGGAACCAGTTCGGCCTTGACACCGGCCACAAGTTCCACCCAGTGCCCCTGCAAATCCTTTTCATAGGCGTTCAGGACATAATCTCCCCAGTAAGGATTTTGGATGTAGATATCTTCTGCCCTGTGCGTGAAAGCAGAAATGCCATAACGTGCGCCAAAGGTAAAGGTGTGGTGCTGTGAGCGATCCTTTAAACTGATCAGGTTGTAGTCTGCCCCGAAGCGTCCGTAGATTCCGCTGGCAGCATAGTTAAAAAGGTCTTCACTTTCAGAAATGGAATTGTAGCCCAGTTCGATCACCGGATAGAGGTTCTTGAGGACCTCAAAATCCACTGACATTTCAGCGCCCAGCTCTGAGGGATCGGCCAGGATGAAGGCAAAGCGGGCCAGATCTATCCCAAAACGGGGACCGTAGGTGCGTAGGGTGTCCTGTGCCGATGCGGGCCGCCACAGGGCCAGGATCAGCAGGACCAGGGCTGCTTTAGAAATAGAGCCAGATATGTGCTTCAATGTCTTCAAGCGTTGTATTGACTATGGAGTTTATCAGGCTATCCTTTAGAATCATCCCTTCTCCGTATTGCATTTCCGGATCCAGGGTGAACTGGTGTCCGAACCCGCAGGCATAAGAAATCAGGTAGATTTCCGACTTGTGCATCAGACCGAGGGTATCGGTCTTTCCGTTTGCCTGAAACACGAAGTTGGACGCATCGTGGTGGGGATCCAGGGGCAGCAGTATCTCTGCGAAAGTGACCGAATCATAGAGAAGCCAGGTGGGCTGCCCTTCGCGAATCCCGTAAATGGTGAGACCTGAAATGGTGGTATCGCTCAGCAGGCCGCTTGTTTCGGTTTTAAAGCTGACCACCAGTTCCGAAATGCTGTCCTCCTCGCAAAGTTCCTCCGGGGCACAGGACCATGCCAGTATCATCAGAGCCAGGAAGAATGGAGAAAGTTTCATCATATCCGGGTGATTCAGGGGGTTCCCTTCAGGTTCTCATTGAGCCAATGCAGGTACTCCCGGTACAGGTGGATCTGGCTGCTCATGTCGTAGGCCACCCCATGGGCCCCGGGAGGATAGATCTTCAGATCGAAGCGCTTCCCGGCATCAATCAGGGCTTTGGTAAACTGAAAGGTGTTCTGGGGATGTACGTTGTCGTCCAGCAGCGAATGCACCAGCAATAATTTTCCTTCCAGTTTTCCGGCCTGGGCCACCATGGAGCTGTTTTTGTAGCCTTCTTCATTTCCCTTGTAAAGGCCCATGTATTTTTCGGTCAGGATACAATCGTAGTTGCGGTGGTCCGATATGGCCGCTGTGACAATACCGGCTTTGAAGACCCCGGGATGCAGCAGCAGCGACATGCCGGCAGAAAAGCCGCCGAAGCTGTGTCCCATGATCCCGATTCGATCACCGTCTATCCAGGATTTTTCTGAAAGATACAGGGCCGTTTCGGCGAAATCATGGGTCTCCCAGAGTCCCAGCTGCTTGTGTACCACCTTTTCAAAGGCACTTCCATACCCTCCGTTTCCACGGTTATTGATGTTGGCTACCACATACCCCTGCTGGGCCAGGTACTGGTTCCATCCACTGCTTTCAAAGCTGTTGTAGACTCCCTGGGAACCCGGCCCTCCATACACTGCCATCAACAGGGGGTAGGATCGGGTGGAATCAAAATTCATGGGCCTGATGAGGTATCCGTCTATGGCCTGGCCATCTGAAGTGGTAAAGGAGAAGAGCTCCCTGGGAGCGTATTCATACTCCTCCAAATGGTTCAGGGCGCGCTGATGGCCGGCCAGGTTCATTAAAAACTTGCCTTTCCCATCCATCAAATCTGTGCTGGAGGGAGTCAGGGTGTTTGAGTAGGTATCGATGAAATACCGGCCCGAAGGAGCCACATTCACCCGGTGGTTTCCTGAGGCTGTGGTGAGCCGTTTCTTTCCCTTTCCATTGAATCTATAATAAGGGGCTCAACCGAGCAGAGATGAAAATAATTATCAAAAGTGTTTTTTTGGAAGGATCGATGGCCTTCACGGCCACCACATCGTAGGGCCCGCTGGTGACCTGTTGGAGAAGTTGTCCCGTATAATCATATTGGTAGACATGGGAATAGCCATCCCGGTCGGAGATCCAGAAAAAGGAATCCATTTCCTCGGGAAAATAGAAAAGGTGCAGTTCCCCTGCGAAAAAATCAAAAATATCGATCCACGCATCATGTTTCTCTTCCAGGATCATTTTTCTCTCTCCGCTCGCCACATCGAAGAGGTAAAGCTTCAGGTGGTTCTGTGCCCTGTTCATCCAGACCACAGCCAGGGTATTCTCCATGGATGTCCAGTAAATTCGTGGCATATAGCCTCCTTCGGGATCAAAATCCAGCCATTGCCTGTTTCCCGTTTCCGTATCCAGGATGCCCAGCCTTTCCACGGGGGGATTGTCACCTACCTTGGGATAAGGCACTTCCATGTATTCGGGATGCTGGCCCGAAAAATCGGTGAGCTCATACACGGGAACCTCTCTTTCATCGGTTTGCCAGAAAGCCATGTACTTGCTGTCATAGGACCAGGACCAGGCCTGGACCAGTCCGAATTCCTCCTCGTTGGCCCATCCAAAACGGCCGTTGTAGTATTTATCGGCCCCGTCATCGGTAAGCCGTGTATGGTTGCCTGTGGCAAGATCGAAGGCATAGAGGTCGCCTTCCTTGCCATAGCCCACCTGGGTCCCGTCGGGGGAGACCTCAGCTGTAAAAGCCCCATTCACGATGGTCTTCAGGGTATTATCCTCCAGGGAATAGAGGTAATAATCGGCGTTTCCCGAATACCTCCAAATGCGCTGGAAATTGGTTTGGAACAGCAGGAAACGGTAATCTTTGGTCCACTGGAAGGATCTGTATCGGAAGGCCTGATCTGTGCCGGGAAAAAGATGATCCCCTGCATTAAATACCAGGGACTCTTCCCCGGTTCTAATATCATAGGTCCAGATCTGCTGGCTGCTTCCTTCGCGCTTGGTGAAGGAGTATTTGTCGCTCTCCCTGATCCACTCTACTCCGGAGGGTCCGGGATCGCCCCTCAGGGAGGATCCGCTCATCATGGCCTCCATCAGGGATTCGTATTGTTTCTTCTGGGCAGCAACTGCGACGGTGAGCAGGATCAATAGTCCCGCCAGGGTCACTTTTCTCATATGCGTTGATTTATTAAGGCAAGGACAAATCTAATAAATTTTCATGGGGCCCTGACTATTCTTCAGCTTCATTGTCGGCCTCAGCCAATACTTTGGCGTAATCGATGCAATAGCGGATATCCTCTTCAGAAAAATGACCTGTCGCATAGCCGCGTTTTTCCATCATCTTCCGGTAGAGTTTGTAATGCCCCGGTGCATCGGTCCATGCAAATTCCCTGCATGAGCGGATTCCAGCCTCATACACCACGCGGGCAAATACCCCGCCCACGCCGGTGATCCTGCTGAGATCACACAGGGCATGCAGTTCCCATAAACGCTCTACGGGGATGCCCGTTTCTTTGGAAACCCTGGCCTTCTGCTCCCCGGTCTGTACCTTTTCAAAAAAATCCCTGGTATTCTTCAGGCCCCTGGATTTTAAGACCTCCGTATACTCAAAGGGGATGCCCGGAAAGTCCGAGAGCCTGAAAGGCCTGGCCAGGTAGCTGCCCGCCTCCCGTTTCAGAAGGACCAGGTAGTCCACAGGGAGTCCTGTTCCGGACGAAAGGGCTTCCCGTTTTGATGGGGATGCCAGGCGTTCTATCAGATCCCCCAGGCTGGAAAGGCCCGCTTTCTGAAGCAACACCAACCTGGTATCCATTTCCCGATGGAGTTCCACCCGGCTGGGCAGCATCCTCCGGTTCCGTGTGAGTTCCCAAAAGCGCTCCAGGGGGATCTGATGTGGATCAAGGCTATATCTTTTCACCAGATCCAGTTATTCTATTCCCAGCAACACCACATCAAAAGCTGTATCCAGTTCTGCCTTTCCGTCTTTCACTGTAAGCGAAGCCCCTGAGTAGTAATCGCGCAGGGGAGTTCCATCGGGAAAAACTGCCCCCACATCAATGCTTTGTCTGCCCGGTTCCAGCTCCAATCCCGCCACAATGCGGTCGCTGTATCCTTCCCCTTCATAGATCCTTGAAAAAAAATAGGGCTTGCTGGATATCATTTGATGGATCCCGGCACCCACTGCGGGGTGGTCCCTGCGGAACACCCCGAGCTTCTGGTAATGCTCCAGCACTTTCCCCACAGCCACCCCGTTTCTCATTTCGTTGGAAGCGATCTCCTCCCAGTTCATCCTGCTTCTCAGCGTGGCGTCACCCCGGGTTCCGGGAATATCCAGCGGGCGGCAGCTTTCATCGCCGTAATATACCTGAGAGGCACCCGGACTGAGCAAAAGTTTTGTCCCGGCTTCCAGGGATTTTTCCCGGTGCTTGTCAAAGGGCCCCCCGTCGTCGTGGGAGCTGAGGTAGTTCAGGACACCCACGCCCGAGAGTTCATTGTGCAGCTTGTCTGAATAATAGGAGAAGAGTTTCTCATAGGGCCATTTCGCGCTTTCCTTGAATTCAAAATTGATCATGGAATGGATGCCATGGTCAAAGAAATCCACCTGGCGGTCGCCAAAGTTAAAATTCCGCCCGCCGGAAATCCCATATCCATATACTTCTCCCACCATGAAGAAGGATTGCTCGTCCAGCATTTGATCGGGATGGGCCTTTTTCCATTCCATGAAGGCAGCCTGTGCCTTTTTGCCCAATTCTGCCCAGATGCTTTCCTCGATGTGCTTGGCCGTATCAAGCCGGTAGCCATCAATGCCGTATTTGCGGATATAATCGGTGAGCCATTTGATCAGGTAGTACCTGGGAGCCCTGGGATACCCCGTGCTTTCGAAAAAGGCATCCAGTTCGGCCAGCTCCTGATCCAGCCTTCCTTCCCTGTCCCATTTTTCCAGCAAGCGGGGGGGAAGATCCACGGGCTGATCCGATTCGGTGCGTATGTCCGGCAAATTTTTCACCAGCGTGCAGGTGACTGTGCTTTCATAATCCTGGTAGGTGCACTGGGGACTGGTCCGGACCCAATCTTCGGGCCAGACAGGGTCCATTTCAGTCACAGGACCGGTATGGTTGATGATCACATCCATCACCACCCGGATTCCCCGGGCATGGGCGGTTTCCACCAGCTTTTGTAAATCCTCCTCAGTGCCAAAATTGGGATCCAGGCTGGTCCAGTCGCTGGGCCAGTATCCATGAAAGGCGTAGGTAAGGCCTGTCCCTTCATTGGTGCCTCCGTGGATTTGCTCGAACCACGGGGTTAGCCAGAGGGCATTGATCCCGAGGCGGTCAAAATACCCTTCTTCCAGTTTCCGGATCACCCCCTGTATATCGCCTCCCTCGAAACCCCTGAGAAGTCCGGTTTCACCGGTTCTGTCAAAATTCACATCGTTGTCGGGATTGCCATTGAAAAAACGGTCGGTCAGCAGGAAGTATACATTGGCTCCCTTCCAGCTGAAAACGGGATGGGAGTCATTTTCGCTGTGGGCCTGAACATTCCGGCAGGAGGAGAATACCCCGGTTCCGGCCAGGACCAATAGGAGACTGAATACCAATGCTTGTTTCATGATCTTATGGTTTTAACAGGATTTTTCCTTCAGACATGTTCCGCTGATAGTCTTCCAGGGCTGCTTCCGCATCCTTGAGCGGAGTGTGGTAGCGGATCGTTGAACTGAGCTCCTGGCCCAGGTGTTTTTTTACCCGGCGCAGAAAGAGCAATTTGGAGGGAAGGCTCTGCTTGTGCAACCAGTTTCCCAACTGGAATCCCACCATGGTTTTGTCTTCCGTGATGAAGTCCATGGGATCGGCTGTGACGTTTTCGCCGGAAAGCCGGGCATAGGCCACCAGTTTGGCTCCGGCTGGCGCAGCATGCAGCAACACGGTGGTCTGGCTGCCGGTCACTGCGTCCAGGAAAAGGGTGGCTCCCAGTTGCCTGGCCAGTTGTTTCAGGTCAGAGGCAAAATCCGGACTTTGGCTGTTCAGCACATGATCAGCACCCGCCTGGATCAACTCCTGCAGGTGCTCCTCTTTCCGTACAATGTTGATCAGCGGGATGCCATAAAAATCGCAGAGGCGCATCAGCATTTTTCCCAGGGAACTTGCGGCGGCATTGTTGACCAGGGCCTTGTGTCTTTCTTTCCTGGCCAGAAGGATGAAAGCCATGGCCGTCATGGGATTCACCAGCATCATCGATCCCTGCTCCAGGGAAATATTCCGGGGGAGCGGGACCACATTCATGGCCGTTGTGCGCATGTATTCTGCCCAGGTCCCATCGCCTCCCTGCAGGGGGGAACAGGCCACCCGGGCGCCCATTCTGAGCCGGGGCAGAATCCCGCCGCCCGAGCGGACCACGGTGCCACTTCCTTCCAGTCCCGGGGTAAAGGGGTAGTTCCTCTGCAGGTAGCCCCCCTTGAGTACGGCCAGGTCGGACGGATTGATGGGGGAGGAGTCCATTTTAACCAGCACCTCTCCCCGGCGGGGCCGGGGAACATCCAACTCTTCCAGGCTGAGCCGGCCTCCTGGTTCCTTCTGCCTGAGGGCCATCATGGTAGGGGGTATCATTGCTTTGCGTTCAGGCATGACCTGCTTCATGGTTTTGTTTCATTCATGTGAAAGGCAGCAAACGATCCGAAGCTTTCTTAAGTATTTCCTGCCCTTGCCAGTTCCACGGGCCCCACTGCATGGACCTGAGGCCGGAAGAGAAAGTGCCCGGACAAAGGAAATCCCCTGCGGGAATATGCTCCCTGTCATCTGAAGGTAAAAATACAATTTCTATCGGATGCGGTGCCGGCCATCTTGCAGAAATGTAATCACAGGGAGCCTGTGGGTGGATTGAAACAGGCCAAACAGAGCATGGCTAAGAAAGATCCCTGTTTCATGCCTTCATTTCCATTCAGCCTTGTTGCTTGAACCTCTGAAGCGAAATGCGGGCAGCCTCTTTGATCCGCTCCAGGGCGCGCTCCACATGGGCCTGATCGACATAGGTCTGTCCAATGACCATTCTGAGGGTAAAGAATCCGTGCACCTTGGTGTGGGTCAGGTAAAGGTCCCCGCTGCGGTTGATTTCCTCCAGGAAATCCTCATTCAGGCGGTTCAGGGCCTGGATATCGGTCATGCCCCCGGGCTGCAGCCTGAAACAGGAGACATTCAGGAAGGGTTCCACCGGAATGACCACATGGCTTTCAGCAGCCAGCGCCTGGCAGAAATATCCGCTCAGCCGTATATGCTCCCGCAGCTTTTCCCTGATGCCCTCCAACCCGTAACTCCGGATCACGAACCACAGTTTCAGCGCCCGGAACCTTCTGCCCAGGGGCACGCTCCAGTCGCGGTAATCATTCACCTTTCCCCGTGATTTGGTTTTCAGGTATTCGGGCAGCACTTCAAAGGTTCTGATCAACAGTCCGGCATCTTTCACATAATACAGGGAACAATCAAAATTCGTGAACATCCACTTGTGGGGATTGAACACGAAGCTGTCGGCCTGCCCGATCCCTTCAATCATCCACTGGTATTCAGGCAGCAGCAAGGCGGTTCCCGCATAGGCAGCATCCACATGCAGCCAGATCTTATGTCTTTTGCAGATGGATGAGATTTCTTTCAGCGGGTCCACGGCCAGGGTTCCGGTGGTACCCAGGGTAAGCACCACTGCGCAGGGTTTCAGTCCCTGCTCCAGGTCCTGCCGGATGGCTTTTTCCAGCAACACCGGGTCCATCTGCAACTGATCACCTGTACCCACCTTGACGAGATTTCTCTTGCCTATCCCGCAAACAGCCACCGCCTTTTCAATGGAAGAGTGGGTTTCGGTGGAGCCGTAGATCCGCAGGTGGCCGGGTACGCCTTCATCGTTTGACCGGAAGCCGGTGGCCACTTCCCTGGCTGTGATCAGGGCCACATTCGCTGTTCCAGCTCTGCGGCTGCAGGGGAGGTCTCCCAGATCATGCACTGGGCTCCCATGGCCGACGTGATACACTCAGCCAGCACCGACTCCACCGAAGAATTGGCTGGAAAATAGGCATGAAAACCAGGATGCTGCCAGTGGGTAATGCCTGGAATAATGGTAAGGTCCAGGTCTTCCATGATCCTTTCCATGGCTTCGGGAAGCTCCGGGGCTTTTTCAGGGATGGCCTGGTATATCTCTCCCGGAGCCACCTGCGACTTCACCGGATGGTCGGTGATGTGATTCAGGTAATGATCGATCCAGGAGACCACCGGGTCGGCTTGTTTTTTGAAATCTTCGGGATGTAACATGGGAATCCAAAGTTAAAAATTATATCCGAGGGAAATGGCAGGTTTGTACATGGGGGCTGGTTTTACTGGGCAAAGTACCGGACCGACTTGAATACCATATCTGCGGCAAAATAGGCAAAGGCCAGGGAAAAGATCTTGAACAGCACCGGGATCATCCTTGGCCTGGAAAGGATCAGCCTGAACCTTGAAAAGAGGTAAGCCACCAGGAGGGTGGAGATCAGCCAGCCCAGCTGCACCAGGGCCATGAAAAGATATTCGCCCAGGCGTATATCCTGCCCCAGGAGGAGGGCCTTGGGGATGCAGATGGTGATCCAGTAGGTCCACAGCACCCCGTTGGAGAGGATCATGATGACCACCTTCCAGAGCCCGAAATGTACCTTTTCTCCCGTATCCAGCGATTTCACCTTCCAGAGGGAAAAAGAGATCCAGATCAGGATGGCAGCACCGGCCAGGGAGAGGCCCCTGAAAAAGGCTTCGTGAAATCCCAGGGAGGCAAGCAACACCAGAGAGATCACCGCCACCGCCGATTCGGTGACCAGGGCGATGAGGACAATCCTCAAGCTCCTGAGGTAGCCCGATTGCAGTACTTCGGTAAATACAGCGGTGATCACGGGTCCCGGGATCATACCCCCGATGAGGCCCAGCATGGTGGCAATGACAAGTTCATGCATCATGGATCTGTGTGTGCTTCCGGGAGTATTTCCTTTTTCATCGCTCGAAAATACATAAAACAGGTCGATTTTGTATCTTAGTCTATTCATTTTAAAAATTCACCAATTCTAACCCTATGAAATACCTGTCGATTCTATTGCTGGCAATCTCTGCCACCTTGTTTGCTCAGACTACAGATGATGTACTCAGTGAATCCACTTTTGCGGGCCTGGAGTTCCGGAACATTGGCCCGGCCTTTACCTCCGGGCGCATTGCAGATATCGCCATCCATCCCGGGGATGAGAGCATATGGTACGTGGCCGTGGGATCCGGCGGCGTATGGAAAACGGTGAACGCAGGGGTCACCTGGACCCCGGTCTTTGACCAGCAGGCTTCCTATTCCATCGGTTGCGTAAGCATTGATCCCAACAATCCCCATACCGTTTGGGTGGGAACCGGGGAGAATGTGGGAGGAAGGCATGTGGGATACGGGGACGGCATCTACCGGAGCCTGGATGGCGGGAAGAGCTGGACCAACATGGGTCTCAGGGAGTCGGAGCACATATCCAATATCATAGTACATCCAAACGATTCCCAGGTGGTGTTTGCAGCGGCACAGGGTCCCCTGTGGAAGGAGGGTGGAGAAAGGGGCCTTTACAGGACCCTGGATGGGGGAATGACCTGGAACAAGGTGCTGGGAGGCAATGAATGGACCGGGGTCACCGATCTGGTGATGGACCCGGAAAATCCCGACTGGCTCTATGCAGCCACCTGGCAGCGCCACCGCAATGTGGCTTCCTACATCGGAGGGGGTCCCGGATCTGGCATCCACAGGAGCACCGACGGGGGCAGTACCTGGACGAAACTGACATCGGGCATTCCCGCCTCCAACCTGGGAAAAATAGGCCTGGCCATTTCGCCCTTCAACAGCGATGTGATCTATGCGGCCATTGAGCTGGACAGAACCACCGGAGGGGTATTCATGTCAGAAAACCGGGGGATGAGCTGGAAAAAGCAATCCGAAGCGGTTTCGGGGGCCACAGGACCCCATTATTACCAGGAGCTCTATGCTTCTCCCCACCAGGAAGGAAGGATCTATCTGGTGGATGTGAGGATACAAGTGTCGGATGACCACGGAAAGACCTTTCGCAGGCTGAAGGAAGAAAGCAAGCACTCCGACAACCACTCCATCAATTTCCTCAAAAGCGATCCCGATTACCTGCTGGTCGGCACCGATGGAGGCATTTACGAAAGTTTTGATCTGGCCGAAACCTGGCGTTTTGTGACCAATCTTCCTGTTACCCAGTATTACAAGGTGGCTGTGGACGATGCAGAACCCTTTTACAATATCTATGGAGGTACCCAGGACAATGGTTCCCATGGGGGGCCTTCCAGGACCGCGTATCAGCATGGGATCAGAAATGCCGACTGGTACTTTATTCTGGGAGGGGATGGTCATCAGCCTGCCACGGAACCCGGAAATCCCGACATTGTATATGCCGAATCCCAGCAGGGGGTCATGTACCGGACCGATCGCAGCACCGGGGAGGTGGTGTATATACAGCCCCAGGCAGGCAGCGGCGATCCCTTTGAGCGTTTCAACTGGGATACCCCCATTCTGGTGAGTCCCCACAATCCGGCCCGGATCTACACAGCTTCCTACCGGGTGTGGAGGTCCGAGAACCGGGGAGACAGCTGGACCGCCATTTCGGGCGATCTGACCCGGAACCAGGAGCGGATGGAGCTGCCCATCATGGGCAGGGTCCAAAGCTGGGACAATGCATGGGACCTCAATGCCATGTCCACCTACAACACCATCACTTCCCTGGCAGAATCCCCCGTTCAGCAGGGACTGCTATACGCTGGGACCGATGATGGCCTCATACAGGTGAGCGAGGACGGAGGGGAAAGCTGGGAAAAAGTGGAGCTGGCTTCCGTCCGAGGGGTGCCTGCCACTGCCTTTGTCAATGACCTGAGGGCCGACCTGCATGACGCCAGAACTGTTTATGCCGCCCTGGATAACCACAAGTTCGGCGATTTTTCCCCCTACCTGATCAAAAGCACCGATGCAGGAAAGAGCTGGAAATCCATTGCCGGAAACCTGCCTGACAGGACCCTGGTATGGCGACTGGTGCAGGACCATGTGAACAAGGACCTGCTCTTTGCAGCCACCGAATTCGGGATCTACTTCACCCTGGATGGCGGTTCTAAATGGGTAAAGCTGAAGGGGGGAGTCCCCACCATCTCCTTCAGGGATATCACCATTCAAAGAAGAGAGAACGACCTGGTGGCAGCTTCCTTCGGCAGGGGTTTCTTCATCCTGGATGACATGTCTCTCCTGCGCAATATCAGTCCCCAGCTCCTGCAACAGGAAGCTGTGCTGTTCCCTGTAAAGGATCCGTGGCTCTATGTTCCCAGGTCTGTGACCGGAGGAAGCACCGGTTCCCAGGAATACATGGCCAAAAATCCTCCCTATGGGGCCGTATTTACCTACTATCTTAAGGAAGGCCTGAAGTCCCTGAAGAGCCAGCGAAAAGAATCTGAAAAAGCCCTGGAGGAGGATGCTTCGGTGCCCTTCCCAGGTTGGGATAATCTGGATGCGGAGAAGGCCGAGGAGGGTCCTTACCTGCTCCTTACCGTCACCGACAGCGAAGGAAAGATCGTGAATCATGTCAAGGCCCCGGCCACCCAGGGAATGCACAGGGTCAGCTGGGATTTGAGACATGCGTCCAAAAATTACATCGGATTGCAGGAGCCCAAGGGCAGTCCAGAACCTGCTTCCGGTTTCATGGCCATGCCCGGAGAGTACCAGGTAAGCCTTCATGCGGTTCAAAAGGGGGTGGTGAGTCCACTGGCCGAACCTCAAACCTTTACAGTGATACAACTCAAAAGGGGATCCCTGGAACCAGCTTCCTATGCCGAAATAGATCAGTTCAGGAAGGAGGTGGAAACCTTTGGCCAGGAGCTTGGCAAGCTGAACCAGGACTTGCAGCAGGCTGCCAAAAAAGTGTCGGCCCTGAAACAGGCCTGCCTGAGGCTTGATCAGGATACGCCGGAACTGTTGCAGCGCATCTATGAACTGGATGCCCTGTTCCGGAAACTGGATGTGCGGGCCAACGGACATCCTTCTAAAAACGAGGTGGGAGAAAAGCAGTCACCCACCCCCAGCAACCGTTATTACACGGCCACCCGTGGACTCAACTCGCTTTACGGACCCACCGGACTTCACAGGCAGAGCCTGGAGCTGGGAAAACAGGAGCTGGAACCCATCAAGGCCTACCTGGAAAGGCTGACCGCTGAAGTGATTCCCCAACTGGAGGAAGAACTCAGGGAGGCAGGCGCACCTCTGATTGAAGGCCAGTCCCAATAAAAAACTGTTTACAAAATCAACTTTTGAGAACATCATGAAAAAACTACTTAGTATTATCGGGCTTATCTTTTTGGTGCAATTTTCCTTCTCACAGATCAATGCCAGGTTGATGCGATATGCGGATGTATCGGACCGGCAGATTGCCTTTGTGTACGGGGGAGATATCTGGATCATGCCCAAGACCGGCGGAACTGCCTTGCAAATGACACGCTCTCCCGGGGAGGAATCCTGGCCAAAATTTTCTCCCGACGGCCAATCCATTGCCTATTCGGCCAGCTACCACGGGAACCAGGATGTGTACGTGATGCCTGTCACGGGGGGAGTCCCTACACGGGTGACCTACAACTCCTTTGACGACAGGCTGGTGGACTGGCACCCCGATGGGGAACACCTGCTTATTGCTTCCAGGCGCGAGAGCGGCCGTCAGTCCTTTTCCCAGTTCTACCTGGTGGGAAGGCAGGGGGGCATGCCCGAAAAACTATCCCTTCCTTACGGGGAACTGGCCAGCTATTCGCCCGATGGCCTTTCCCTGGCCTATATTACCAAGATTACCGAGAATTATCCTTTCAAGCGTTACCGCGGAGGCCTTACCTCCGATATTCTGGTACATGACTTTGAAAGCAAACAAACGGAAAACATCACCCAAAGTCTGGCCATTGAAGGCAAGCCCGCCTGGGTGGGGGAGAAGCTTTTCTTCCTGTCCGACAGGGGCCAGCATATGCGGCTCAATGTCTGGGAGTATGACCCGGCAAATAAGCAAAGCACCCAGATCACCTTTCTGGAGGATTTCGATATTTCCTCCCTTTCGGCAAGCCAGGGTGAACTGGTATTTGAAGCGGGGGGAAGGCTGTATCTGATGGACGCGGAATCAAAGAGCTACAAGGCCGTCGATGTTCAGGTGGTCAGCGATCTCAGCCTTGAAATGCCCAGGAGGGAGGATGTAAGCAAGAGCATCAGAAACATGACGGCCTCGCCCGAAGGCAAACGGATTGTATTTGAGGCCCGTGGGGAACTGTTCAATGTACCGGTGAAAGAAGGATATATATTAAACCTGACCCGTTCCAGCGGAGCCTTCGACATGATGCCCGCCTGGTCGCCCGACGGACTGCATGTGGCATACTGGAGCGATCGATCCGGAGAATATGAAATCTACCTGCAGGATCCGGAGATGAAAAAGGATGCGGTGCAGCTTACCAGGCGGGGCAAAGGATTCGGGTACCAGCTTTTTTGGTCTCCCGACAGCAAGAAGATCGCCTTTGTGGGTGAGACCAATGATATCAGTGTGCTGGATGTGGAGAGCAAAGAGATGACCGTGGCAGGGAATTACCGGTGGAACCTGGGACATGGAAGCAGGTATGGCTACTCCATTGCCTGGTCGCCCGATTCCAGATGGATGGCTTTTACGGAAGGATTGGACAACTCTCATTCAGCCATTTTTCTCTACAACCTGGAGCAAAAGAAGGCCAGCCAGGTGACCAGTGGCTTCTTCCAGGATGCTTCGCCCATTTTCAGCATGGATGGAAAATACCTCTTTTACCTGAGTGACAGGGGAATGAATGCTGCTTATTCTGACATGAACGACGGAACCTGGATCTACCCCAATGCCACCCACATTGTGGCCATGGCACTGAATGAAGAGGTGGAATCCCTGCTGGGACCCAAGAACGATGATTTCAAAGCAGAAGAAGCCAAGGATGAGGATCAGGGGGAAGACAAGGAGGAAAAAAAGAAAGGCAAAAAAGACGGGGATGACAAGGAGGAGCCCAAAAAAGAGGAGACCGAGGTAAAGATCGACCTGGAGGGAATGGAAACCCGGCTGGAGATCCTGCCCCCAAAGGCAGGAAACATAGGCTGGCTGGCCTCCTTTGAGGGAAAGCTGGTATACCGGCGGTCCCCCAATACTGGCTCCGGTTCCAGATCAGCCACGCTTCATTATTATGACCTGGAAGAGCGGGAAGAGAAGAGCATCCTATCCGATGTGGGACAGGCCAAACTGACCGCCGATGGCAAGATGATCCTGGTAAGCAGCCAGGACAAGTATGGGATCATCAAGGCTGAAGAGAATCAAAAGCTGGATGAACCCATACCCACCGGGGATCTGGCCATGGACCTGGTTCCCAGGGAAGAGTGGCGGCAGATCTTCCAGGATACCTGGAGGCGCTACAGGGATTTTTTCTATGATCCCCAGATGCACGGAGTGGACTGGGATTCCCTGAGGCTGCAGTATGGAGCGCTCATCGAGGATGCACGCTCAAGGTGGGATGTGAACTTCGTAGCCTCCAACCTGGTGGCAGAACTCAGTGCAGGACACACCTATACCTTCGGACAGGGGCCCGATCAGGTGAAGCAGGTGCAAACAGGATTCCTGGGCATCGACTGGGAGCTTCAGGGAGATGTTCTCCGGATCGGTCGGATTGTGAAACCTGCCGAGTGGGACACAGACGTGCGTTCCCCCTTTGATAAACCCGGCATGAAGGTCAAAGCGGGGGACTGCATACATGCTGTGAACGGGATCCCGCTTGACACAAGCAAAGATCCATATGCTGCCTTTGAAGGCCTTTCTGGAAAAACCGTCTCGCTTTCCATCAGCACTTCCGGGAACAAAGAAGAGGCCGAGCAGGTGGTGGTAAAATGTCTCAGCCAGCAGGAAGAAACCAACCTGAGGTACCTGGAATGGATCGAAAACAACCGGCGCATGGTGGAAAAGCTTTCCGATGGCAGGCTGGGTTACATTTACATGTCAAATACGTCCGGCCAGGGCCAGCAGGAGCTGGTAAGGATGTACTACGGTCAACTGGACAAGGATGGATTTATCATTGATGAAAGATTCAATGGAGGGGGGCAGCTGGCGGACCGTTTCCTGGAATTGCTTCAGCGTCCGGTGGTATACAACCTGCACTGGCGTCATGGAAAGGACCACACCCAACCCACCAAGGCCAATAATGGTCCCAAGGGAATGCTGATCAACGGCTGGGCCGGCTCCGGCGGGGACGGATTGCCCTGGGCATTCCAGGAGCTGAAGGCTGGCCCCATTGTGGGAGAACGAACCCTGGGGATCCTGGTAGGTCCGGCCACGGGTCATCAACTGATCGACGGGGGAGGAATCACTGTCCCCGGTGCCCGGCTGTATGACAACGATGGACACTGGTTCTGGGAAGGAGAAGGGGTGGCTCCGGACATCGAGGTCTGGGACGATCCCAACCTGCTGATCCAGGGCCGTGATCCGCAGATTGAACGCCTGGTGGAAGAGCTGATGAAGGACCTGGAGAACGCTCCCCCGAAAATGACTCCGGCACCTCCACGGGAAGACCGTACAGCCAAAGATCTTATTTAGTGCGTGGGAGGAAAAAAAGAGAGGCTGCCTGCGCGCGGGCAGCCTCAAGGAGTCTTCTCCGTTCAGAGTTTTATGCTTACGCCCAGGGTAAGATAGGCGATGCCATAGCCCAATTGGCCAAAGGCTGCAAACCTCTCTGTGAAATAGTAACGGGCACCCACAAATCCTGAGAAGACAATACCTCCTGATGTGGCATTGTAGTCCCATCCGATGGGGGTACCGAATTCTTTGGCGCTAACAATGTTGTATCCCAGCAATATTCCGGCATAGGTGTCGAGTTTGTCGACCAGCGGATAGTGAAACAGCCCTCCGGCCCCGAAAATGATGTTGGAATACTTATAACCCCAGCCCAGGTAGTCATACTTGTAGGAGTTATAGCCCACATATCCCAGGATTCCGATGACCCCTTTTTCGAACACCTCATCCACGATGCCCTGCTCATAGGAGAGAGAAAGGGGTGGTATTCCACTGGTATAATAGGTTCCCCTGTACAGTGTGTTTCCTATTCCAATGCCCAGGTTGACCACTTTGTCCCCCAGGTTAAACATGCCGTCCTGACCCTGAACCAATGGAACGGCCATCATGAGGGTGGTTGCGATGATGAGAATCCTTTTCATAATGCAGATATTTAGGTTAGTACAATCAATGAAGGGTGTATACTCCATCTAATTTACATTCTTATTTGCAATTCTCATATTTTTCACGGATTCGTTTTCTGAATACTTTGTTAAACCAGGTGGGCCATCCAGCTGACAGAAAAGAGAGAGGCTGCCTCAGAAAAGGCAGCCTCATGGAGTAGTTTGGAGTTCGTAGTTTAGAGTCTTATGCCAACCCCAATGAACATACAGCTATATGCTTCATATTAAAAATACGCATCTTATTGAAAGGATTTTCCCGGCAAGGGCTGTTTTTTCAACCATTTATAAACAATCTAAAACAATTCAGAAAAAGGGGACCCGGATTCCCTGTATCAGGTCATGCTCCCGGGGAGATTTGCTGCTGGAATAATTTCTATCTTTAACCCACCAACCAGCAAGACCATGCACATAGAAAAACAGCCCTTTGGCCTGACCCCGGAAGGAAAAGAAGTATTTAAATTCAGCCTGAAAAACCACTCGGGGATGGAAGTGGATATCATCACCTATGGAGCGATCATCACCGCCATCAGGGTTCCAGACCAGCGGAATGCACCCGGAGATGTGGTGCTTGGTTTCGACAGCCTGGAGGAATACCTGGGCGATCACCCCTATTTCGGTGCCATGGTGGGCAGGATGTGCAACCGTGTGGGCAAATCCCGTTTCGAGCTGGACGGCAGGATATACCGCCTGACTGCCAATGAAGGGGCCAACCAGCTTCATGGAGGCCACAAGGGTTTCGACAAGCAGGTATGGACTGCCCACACCCATAAAGCTCCCGATCAGGTGGCCCTGATCCTGGCCTACGAGAGTGCCGATGGTGAAGAGGGTTATCCCGGAGCCCTGATGGTGGAGGTGGAGTATGCACTCAACGATCGGAACGAATTGATCATAAGCTGCCGGGCCAAAACAGACAAAGCCACCCATGTGAACCTGACCAACCACAGCTATTTCAACCTGAACGGTTGCGAGGGCAGCATACACGATCATGAGTTGATGATCGATGCGGACCGCATCACCGAACTGGATCCGGAAAGCATTCCCACGGGAAAGATCCTCCCTGTGGAATCCACTCCTTATGATTTCAGGCTTTCCACCCCCATTGGGGAGAGGATCGGCCAGGTGGAACCGGGCTACGACATCAATTATGTGCTGGCCATGGACCAGCGTGAGCTCACCAAAGTGGCGGCTGTCGCTGATCCCGCGTCCGGTCGAACCATGGAGGTGCTGACCACCCTTCCGGGCATGCAACTATACACTTCCAACTACGTGGATGGGATCCGTGGCAAGGGGGGGAAGATATATGAGAAACACTGTGCGCTATGCCTGGAAACCCAGTTCTTTCCGGACAGTCCCAACCAAAATACCTTTCCTTCCACCGTGTTGAGGCCCGGGGAAGAATATACCGCAGTTACCATCTATCGTTTTGGCCACTAAGATCCCGAGCGCATGAAACTGAAAAAACTGCTGTTTCGGGGGCCATGGCCGGCCCAAATTCTCCTGATCTGTGGTTTCCTCTTGCTGATTTCCTGTGAAGGCGGATCTCCCTATCCCTACATGGATACCGATCTGGACTTTGAAGCCAGGGCGGAAGACCTGGTCTCCAGGATGACCCTGGAGGAGAAGGTGGGACAGTTGACCCATGAGGCCAGCGCCATCGAGCGGCTGGATATTCCCAGGTACAACTGGTGGAATGAATGTTTGCATGGAGTGGCCCGCGCAGGCAAAGCCACCGTGTTTCCGCAGGCCATTGGAATGGCTGCCACCTTTGACCGGGACATGATGTACCGGATGGCAGAAGTCAGCAGCACGGAGGCCAGGGCCAAATACCACGATTTTGTGTCCCGTGAAAAGCGGGGAATTTACCAGGGACTGACTTTCTGGTCACCCAACATCAACATTTTCAGGGATCCCCGCTGGGGAAGGGGCCACGAAACCTATGGAGAGGATCCCTACCTGAGCGGGGAGATGGGGGTTCAGTTTATCAGGGGGTTGCAGGGCGATGATCCGAATTACCTGAAAACCATAGCTACTGCCAAACATTACGCGGTTCACAGCGGTCCGGAGCCCCTGCGACATACATTTAATGCCATCGTCAGCGAACGCGATTTCAGGGATACTTACCTGCCTGCCTTTAAGAAAACGGTGGAACAGGGGCGGGCATGGTCGGTGATGTGCGCTTACAACAGTTACCAGGGCGAACCCTGCTGTGGAAGCATTCCATTGCAGGAAGAATTGCTGAGGGGTGAGCTGGGATTCCGGGGTTATATCGTATCGGATTGCGGAGCCATAGGTGATTTTCATTCCGGTCACCAGGTGGTACAAAGCCGCGAAGAGGCTGCTGCCAAGGGGCTGCTTGCGGGCACTGACCTGAATTGCGGAACACAGTACAAGGGATTGGTGAAGGCGGTGGAGCAGGGGATGATCTCTGAAAGCGATATCGATGTATCGGTCACCAGGCTTATGCTGGCCCGGATGAAGCTTGGCATGTTCGATCCCGATGAGACGGTACCCTGGTCCGGACTGTCCCTGGACCAGGTGGCGGGAGAGGCCCACAAGGAGGTGGCCCTTGAAATGGCCAGGAAATCCATGGTGTTGTTGAAAAATGAGAACAACACCCTGCCCATCAGCAAGGAAGTGAAACGGCTGGCTGTGATCGGACCCAATGCCCGCAATGTGGATGTACAGAATGGAAACTATCATGGTACCCCGGTGAATCCGGTGAGCGTATATGAGGGGATCAGGCAGAAGCTGGGAGAAAGCACAGAGCTGAGGTATGCCCTGGGTTGCCCCCACCATGAGGACCTGCCTTACCTGGTTCCGGTCCCTGCCGGGGTCCTTTTTTCGGACCCGGATCAAAGCACACTGGGATTGAAAGCTGCCTACTTCAACACGCTGGAAAGTGCGGGCGAACCCTTGCTGGAGAGGACCGAGGCCGATCTGGATGTCTACTGGTGGGATGGACAGCCCCCTGTGGATGGCCTTACCGACGATTCCTACTCGGTGGAATGGAGCGGATACCTGGTGCCCCGTCGAAGCGGCACCCATGAAGTGGGTGTGGCCGGGAAGTTTTTCCATTTCATTTTTGAAGGCGATACCCTGATTATGCACCACAACATCCACGAAACCAATAAGACCTACCGCAGTCTGGATCTGTTGGCCGGGCGGGCCTATCAGTTCAAGGTGCTGATGCAGGACCAGCATGGCGATGCCAACTGCACGCTGCACTGGGAGGAACCCGGACTCCCCCTGGCCTGGGAAGCTTTGCAGGCTGCCAGCTGGGCCGATCATGTGGTGCTGGTCATGGGACTTACACCCCGACTGGAAGGGGAGGAGATGAAGGGGCTCGACCTGGAAGGATTTCATGCAGGGGACCGGAGCTCCCTGGATCTGCCGGCTGTGCAACGGAACCTCATCCGGCGCATCTCGGCCAGCGGCAAACCTGTGACCCTGGTATTGATGACCGGCTCTGCGGTATCCATCACCCGGGAGGATGCGTTGGTACCGGCCATCCTGCAGGCATGGTACGGCGGAGAGGCAGCAGGGAAGGCTGTGGCCGATGTGTTATTCGGTGACTACAATCCGGCAGGAAGGCTCCCCCTAACCTTTTACCGTTCGGTGGAAGATCTGCCCCCCTTTGAAAACTATGACATGAACGGCAGGACCTACAGGTATTTTGGGGGTGAGGTCCTGTATCCCTTTGGACATGGACTGAGCTACTCGGATTTTCGCTATGACAACCTGATCCTGGAAAAGGATGAAATCGGGACGAATGAGAGTCTCACCGTCAGCGTGGATGTGACCAATGCGGGTACCAGGGACGGCGAGGAGGTGGTGCAATTGTACCTTCGGGTTCCTGCTTCGAAATACAAAAGACCCCTGAAAGAGCTGCGTGGTTTTGAAAGGATACCGGTCAGGGCGGGACAGACCAGGGTGGTCACCCTGGAACTGGGCCCGGAAGAGTTATCCTGCTATGATATTGAGCTCGGGGATTATGTGGTGGAAAAGGGAAATTACGAGATCCTTGTGGGTCCTTCCTCCAGGGAAGAGGGACTCCTGAATGCCTCTCTTCAGGTCAGATAACAGCAGCGCTCAGACAATC
This sequence comes from uncultured Bacteroidia bacterium, assembly GCA_965364615.1. Lineage (GTDB taxonomy): Bacteria > Bacteroidota > Bacteroidia > Bacteroidales. The sequence continues at coordinate 6,419 of CBDTYO010000005.1, read as the reverse complement.
TCCTTGGAACCATCCCCGATCTCAGCCACATAGAAATCGGCTTTCAATCCCGTGCGTTTCTGGTAGGCAGAACCCACATCACGAATAAAGGGTTCCACAGCATCTTCCCTGACGATGCTAACGGTACATCCACCAAAACCTGCGCCGGTCATTCTGCTGCCTATGGTTCCTTCAACTTTCCGGGCCTCCTCCACCATGGTGTCCAGTTCCTTGCCGGTCACTTCATAGTCGTCCCTGAGGGAATCATGGGATTGGTTCATCAATTGTCCGAATCGCTCCACATCTCCCTGGTTGAGGGCTTCGATGGCAGTGAGGGTGCGATGGTTTTCAGTGATCACATGCCGGGCCCTTTTGCGGACTACTTCGTCGGTGATCAGGGAAGCAAAAGAGGTAAATTCCTCCAGTTTCAAATCGCTCAGGTGCCTGATGTCTTTGCGGGTACGAATGGCTTCTACGGCTGATTCGCATTGCGCCCTACGCTCGTTGTATTTCGAATCGGCCAGGCCCCTTCTTTTATTGGTGTTGGCAATGACGATCTTCATTCCTTCCAGGTTCAGGGGAACCCTTTCATAATCAAGGGTGTCGCAATTCAGGAACAGGGCGTGTCCCGCTGCCCCCATCCCCGAGGCAAACTGATCCATGATCCCGCAGTTCACCCCCACGAAAACATTCTCTGCTTTCTGGGACAATTTCACCAGTTCCATGCGGTCCAATCCAAATCCGAAGATCTGGTTCATGGCGTAGGCAGTGACCATCTCAATGGAGGCCGATGAAGAGAGTCCGGCCCCATTGGGTATATCCCCCGAGTAGAGCAGATCGAGGCCCTCGATTTCCCGGGCGGTTTTGCGGAGTTCGTTGAGCACGCCCACTGGATAATTGATCCAGGATTTGCCGTCTTTTTCAAAGGGATCATCCAGGTTTACTTCGCCGCGATGATCAAAATTGGTGGTGGCAAAACGCACCACTCGTTGCTGGTTTTTCCGGGCCATCAGGTAGGTGCCGAACGAAAGGGCACAGGGAAAAACGTACCCTCCATTGTAGTCTGTATGTTCCCCGATCAGATTGACCCTGCCCGGCGAGAAGAACAAATGAATGTCGCCTTCCTGTTCTCCGTATAAACTGACAAAAGTCTCTTGCAGCTGCTCCTTGTTCATGGTTCTAAAGATTGTAAAAGCCAAATGTAGAAAAAATTATCTGTTCCTTTTTCTATGAACCAATTTTACTACATTAGGGCCATGTCCCCCGACACACCATACAGAAGGGCATGGGTCTATGCCGGAATTATCGCATGTACCGCACTGCTGCTGTTGCCTTTTCTGGGTTCCGTCAATCTTTTTGATACGGACGAAACCAATTATGCCGAATCGGCCAGGGAAATGATCATCACCGGTAACTATCTTACCGTTCAAATCGATTATGAGCCTTTCCCTGAAAAACCGCCGCTTTTTTTCTGGCTCCAGGTGCTGTCCATGAAACTCTTTGGCATCAATGAGTTTGCTGCCAGGTTTCCCAACCTGATTTGCGGTATACTGTCCATGGTGATGCTCTATTACCTGGGCCGGCAATTATACGGGCACCGCTTCGGGATGCTCTGGATCCTCTCATACGGTTCAGCCATTCTTCCCTTTTTCTTCTTTAAATCCGGGATCATTGATCCCTGGTTCAACCTGTTTATCTTCATGGGCATTGCCAGGTTCATTTTTTACCTGGATCCGGTGAGGGAGCGGACCAGGATTTCCAACCTGGTCTTTTCGGCACTGTTTTTCGGTTTGGCCACCCTGACCAAGGGTCCGGTCGCTGTGATCATTTTCCTGTTGTGTCTCCTTATATTCTTGATTTTCAGACGATTTAAAATATCCACTACCAACGCCCATGTGCTGCTTTTTTCGCTTGTGCTGATCGTGACGGGAGGCAGCTGGTATATGTTCCAGGCCATCCAGGGAAATACCAGCATGATTGGAGATTTCATCAGGTATCAATTGCAGCTTTTCTCCTCAGGCAGCAGTGCCCACGAAGGTTTCTTTGGCTACCATGTGATCGTGCTGCTGCTGGGGGTATTTCCTGCTTCTGTAATTGCTTTGAAAAGCATCACCAAAAAATCGGAAAGCACCGAGCTGCAAAGAATTTTCAGGCAATGGATGTATCTGCTGCTGGGAGTGGTCATTGTATTGTTCTCCCTGGTCCATACCAAGCTGCTTCATTATAGTTCCCTGGCTTATTTTCCCATGACTTTCCTGGCGGCATGGGTGTGGGAGAAGTGGATCGACCGAAAGATCGAGGTCGGAGGATGGCAGGTAGCCCTGATTTATCTGATTGCCCTGATGTTTTCCGCTTTGGCCATCTTATTTCCCCTGCTCACCGATCACCATGAATGGTTGCTCAGCCGGGATTTTAAGTTCCTGGGAGAGTTCACCCGGGCCGCCCTGCAGAGGGATGTGCATTGGAGTGGGTATGAGATGTTCATCGGCATCTTTCTGATTCTGGGGGTGACTGTGGCATCCGTTCAGATCCTGCGAAGAGACCGCAGGGGCATGCTGATCCTGCACCTGGTGGTCCTGCTTTATGTTTTTGGGTCCCTCTCTGTATTCACCGAAAGGGTGGAGAGTTACTCGCAAAGGGTGGCGATCAAATTTTACCAGAGCCTGAAAGGGCAGGATGTGTATGTGAATACGCTGGGCTATAAAAGTTATGCCCATCTGTTCTATTTTGAAAAAGCCCCCTCCGTGGAGGACGATAGCCTGGAGCGTCTGATGAACGATGCCCTGAAGAAGGATGCCTATTTTGTGATGAAGGTGAACCGGAAGGAGACTTACCTGGAACGTTATCCTGAACTGGAAGTGGTGCTTGAAAAGGACGGTTATGTCATTGCAGTAAGACGCGCTGCTCCCCCGGGTCCGTAAAGAATACAAAAATCCATCCCTTGAAAAACCACCTAATCTGGCTATGACTGATCCCCCTGGGATCCTGCAGCCTGGCACAGAACCAACCGCCACTGACAATTGATGTACTGGAAGCACAACAAAGGGTTGAGGTGTTTTGCGGAGAAGAACTGTTTACTACCTACCGCCATGACAAAAATCTGGATGAGGCAAAGATCGAAGCGCTCTACCAGGATTTTATTTCAGAGTGATTACCTGCGCCTTTCGGCTGCTCTCATAGGCAGCCTCGATGATGCGGATCACATCCCTGGCCTGTTCAGGGGTCACCAGCAAGGGACTTCCCTTGCGGATGGCCTCATGCACGTTGTCGTAGTATTTCAGGTAGTTCCCCGGCAGCAGGGGATAATCCCCTTCCAGGTGTTCACCCCGAAAATCGGTATGGATGCGGGCGTGACTGAAGTCGGGGTCCACGCCCCATCCCTTTGATCCGGGAATTTTTCCCGCTTTCAGATCCCGTTCCTGGGGATCGGAACCCCAGGCCAGAAAGCTGCCTTCGGTCCCGTGAAGCATGAAGCTGGGTCCGGGCTCCCTCACCAGGTAAGAGGATCGGAGCATGCATTTGAATTCGGGATAATGCAGCCAGAGGTCATAGCTGTCATCGGTGAGGGCCCCATCCCGGAGCATGCGGGTATCGCAGAACAATCTGTCGGGCATCCCGAACAAGGTCAGTGCCTGGTCCACCAGGTGGGATCCCAGGTTATACAGGGTGCCGGTGCCATTGGCCTGGTCCTTCCAGGATTCTTTCACATAGTTGCGGAAACGATCGAAATGGACCTCAAAGTCCACCAGTCTCCCCAGCTTCCCGGAACGGATCACCTCCTGCACGGTGAGAAAGACTCCATCCCAGCGCCGGTTATGAAAAACGCTTAGTACCACCCCCTTTTCAGCAGCCAGGCGGATCAGCTGGTCTGCATCACGGGTGAGCAGGGTGAAGGGTTTCTCCACCACCACATGTTTTCCGGCTTCCATGGCCCGGGTGGCCATATCCATGTGGAGGTGATCGGGCGTATTGACCACAACCAGCTCAATATCCGGATCCTCGATGATGGAACGAAAATCCCTCACCAGTTCCGAACCCGGGTGCCTTCCTTTTGAATCGTTCCGGTTTCTTTCAAGGATCTTATTAATTTTATAACCGGGATGTGCTTCTAACAGGGGACCATGGAAGACCAGGCCCGACATCCCATAGGAACAAAGGGCAGTATGTATCGGATTCATGTGGATGGATTTTAAAATTACAAATTAGTAAAAAATGGCGGACCTGCGCAATCTGGTTCTTGGCCTCCTGGTTTCAGGGCTCCTTTCAGGATGCTCCTACCGTTTTCATCCTGCTTCCTGCGAAAAAGCGATCGCCGGCAAACTCATGAAGCATGCCGTGCTGGACTCCACTTTGTCTGAAAACAGCGGGCTCCTCTGGTGGGAAGGACATGTGTGGACCTTCAACGACAGCGGCGGGGAGCCGGCTTTGTATAAAGTGGATCCGGAAAGCGGCAGTGTCCTCCTGAAAACCGTGATTCGAAATGCAGTGAATGTGGATTGGGAGGACATTGCCATGGATGCCGCTTTTATATATGTGGCTGATGTGGGCAATAACTTCCATACACGCGACACCTTGGTGGTGTACAGGATACCCAGGAAGGGTGTATTCACCGGAGACCCCCAGGTGGACTTTCAGGATAGGATCACCCTCTCCTTTGAAGAAGAGATCCAGGTCGATCACAGGGGGCTTTCCTCCCTGGATTGCGAGGCCCTGCTGGTGCATGGGGATTCGGTCTACCTCTTTTCCAAGGACTGGGTGGGACAAAGCACCTCGGTGTATGTTTTTCCTGCCCGGGCGGGTCACCACCACCTGCAAGCCCGCTATACCTACCACATCAGTATGCTGGTCACGGGGGCAGACTGGAATCCGGATTCCAGGGAGGTGGCACTGGTGGGTTATAGAAACCACATGCCGGTGGTGATCAGGTACGATTTTACAAGCAATCCCGGCCAGATCTCCTGCGGGGGAAGAGCCAGGGTTTATCCTTTCCGGTATGGCAGGCAGGCAGAAGGGATTTGTTACGACGAGGCAGGAAATCTCTACCTTTCCACGGAACGGAGTTTGCAAAAGCCCGCGCTTTTTCGGGTGGGCAGGCGGTAACCTTAAACATAGTTCATTAACTTTGCAGCAGCAAATCAGTAAAAGGCATGGGTGTGGACCAAGGGATTTTTGAGGGAGGAAAGCTTATACCGCTGGTGGAGGAGTTTTATACCATCCAGGGGGAAGGCTATCATACGGGGAAGCCTGCCTATTTCATCAGGGTAGGGGGTTGTGACGTAGGATGCAGCTGGTGCGATACCAAGTTTTCCTGGAATCCCGCCCTTCACCCCCTGGTATCTGCGGAAGACATAGTGGAACATGCACTGGCACATCCTGCAGCCGCCGTGGTGGTAACAGGGGGGGAACCCCTGATGGTGAATATGGACTACCTGACGGGACTTTTTAAGGAAAGGGGCACTGAGACCTTTCTGGAGACCAGCGGTGCCTACGCCTTCAGCGGGAACTGGGACTGGGTATGCCTATCTCCAAAAAGAAATGCGCCACCGCTTGCATCCACATTTGAAAGGGCCGACGAATTGAAGGTGATCATTGCCTCTGAAGAGGACCTGGAGTGGGCCCTGCAGAATGCCGCCCGGGTGGCTCCTGCCTGCAAGCTTTACCTGCAGCCCGAGTGGAGCAGGCGGGAAGAGGTCCTTCCCCTGATCATAGAATTCTCCAAGAAGAATCCCCGGTGGATGATCTCCATACAATCTCATAAATACATGAGGATCCCCTAGTTTGAGTACGAAGAGATACATATGGCTACTACTTTTTCTGGTCCTGGCGCTCCCCTTGCAGGGACAGCAGCAGGCTTCCACTTCCAGAAAAGCCAGCAAACACTTTCAGCAGGCCAGGCGCTGTTTGGAAAGCGGCGATCTGAACTGCACCGAGGAAGCGCTTCGCAAGGCCATCAAAGCAGATAAGCAATTTGTAGCTGCCTATCAAATGCTTGCACAGATCTATTTCGACCAGGGACGCCTGGAAGACGCCATTGAAGCTTACTCTGCCAGCCTTGACATCGATCCCGAAGGCAATCCCGAGGGATATCGCCTGCTGGCCGGCCTGGTGCTGTATTCGGGGGACTATGAACGATCGCTGGAGTTGATAGAGCACTACCTTGACCTTCCCTCCTCCCTGATAAGGAATCCGTCAGAGGCTGAGTCCCTGAGGCAGAAATGCCTGTTCGCCATCGAGGCCATGAGGCACCCGGTTCCCTTCAAGCCTGAAAACCTGGGCGAGGCAGTGAATTCAGCTTACAGTGAATACTGGCCCTCCCTGTCCGTGGATGAGAAAATCCTCATGTTCACGGTGATGCTGCCCGGCCCAGGCTCCCCGGGAAGCGAGGACACGTATCTGCAGGAGGACTTCTATTATTCCGTACGATCGGATGGATCCTGGAC